>JAUZEY010000520.1 GCA_030838785.1 Actinomycetota bacterium
TTCCTGGGCGACGTCGGGAGCGACGTCACCGTCCTCGAGGCCCTGCCCCAGATCCTGACCGGCGTCGACAAGGACGCCGCCGACGTCGTGGTTCGGGCGTTCAAGAAGCGGGGCATCAAGGTGGCGACGGGCGTCAAGGTGACCGGCGCCTCCCGCAGCGGCGCCGACTCGAATGGTGCTGGCGTGACGGTGCGCTACGACGCCGGGAAGGGCGACACCGAGCTGGCCGTCGATCTCGTGGTCGTGAGCGTCGGGCGCCGGCCCCGCTCGGAGGACATCGGGCTCGAGGGGTCGGGCGTCGAGGTCGACCAGCGGGGGTTCGTGACGGTCGACGGGCTGATGCGCACGTCCGTCCCCGGCGTCTACGCCGTGGGCGACCTGGTGGCCACGCCCCAGCTGGCCCACGTCGGCTTCGCCGAAGCCATCATCACCATCAAGGCGATCCTCGGTGAGCCCGTCGTGCCGATGGACTACGGCAAGGTCCCGTGGGGAATCTACTGCCACCCCGAGGTCGCGTTCTGCGGGCTGACCGAGGCCCAGGCCAAGGAGAAGGGCTACGACATCCACACCTCGACCCACCGCTTCATGGGCAACGGGCGGGCGCTCATCATCGGCGAGTCGGACGGGATCGTGAAGGTCGTGGCCGAGAAGGGCGGCCCGATCCTCGGCGTCCACATCGCCGGGCCGTGGGCCACGGAGCTGCTGGCCGAGGGTTACCTGGCCGTCAACTGGGAAGCGTTGCCGGAGGAGGTCGCCGCCTTCGTGCATCCGCATCCGACGCTGTCGGAGGTCTTCGGCGAGACCGCGCTGTCCCTCACCGGGCGCAGCCTCCACGGCTGACCCTGCACCCACCGCCCCAGCCGAATCCCCAAGCGCCAGAAGACGCAGAACCCCAGAAGACGCAGAACCAAGGAGCGCCGCAGTGGACATCACCATGCCGCAGCTGGGCGAGACGGTCACCGAGGGCACGGTCACCCGGTGGCTGAAGCAGGTCGGCGACCAGGTCGCCCCCGACGAGCTCATCTTCGAGGTGTCCACCGACAAGGTCGACTCGGAGGTGCCGGCCCCGGGGGGCGGCTACCTCGTCGAGATCCTTGTGCCCGAGGGCGAGACGGTGCCGGTCGGGACGAAGCTGGCCGTGCTCGGCGACTCGCCGCCGTCCGCTGACGGTGGTGGCGGCGGAGGCTCGGCGGCGGCGACCGAGGCGGCACCGGCCGAAGCGGCCGCGCCGTCCGAGCCGGTCGAGGCGGTCGAGACCGTCGCTGCGGCGCCGGTTCCCGAGGCGGCCGCGGCCGGTGGGGGGGCGACGGGCGGGTCCGAGGCCGACGAGCCGGCCGGAGCCCGGGCCGAGGCGGCCGCTGCTTCCGCCGAAGCGGCGGAGAAGGGTGTGTCGCGCGGTGCCGAGGCCGCGGGTGGTGCGGGCGCCTCAGCGGGTTCGGGCGCCGGCAGTTCGACGGCGGCGGCGGAGCGGCCGGGCGGCGGCGGCAGCGGGAGTGGGGCGACGGCGCCCCCCGGCCCGGCCGAGGAGACGCCGGCGCCGGGGCCGGAGAGTGGGAACGGGAACGGGTCCGGCTCCGGGATGCTCCTGTCGCCGGTCGTCCGGCGGCTGGTGACCGAGCACAACCTCGATCCTTCGCAGATCCCCGGGACGGGTGAGGGAGGCCGGGTCACCCGGAGCGACGTCCTCGCCTACATCGATCGCCAGGGAGGCGCCACCCGCCAGGCCGGGGGTGCGCCCGCCGGCGGGGCGCCCGCAGGCACGAGCGCCCCGGCCTCGGCCGGCGGTGCCGCCGCCGCTCCTGCGCCGGCGGCTCCGGCTCCAGTCGCTCCTGCGCCGGCGGCTCCGGCTCCAGTCGCCCCTGCGCCGGCGGCTCCGGCTCCAGTCGCTCCGGCGGCGGCTCCGGCGCAGGCGGCGCCCGCTGCGGCGTCCGGGCCGGCGTTCCGGGCCGGCGGCGACGAGGTCGTCCCGTTCGACAACATGCGTCGCCGCACGGCCGAGCACATGGTCCGTTCCAAGCACACCTCGCCCCACGTGCTCACCGCCGTCGAGGTCGACTTCCACGCCGTCGACCGGGCCCGCTCCGCCCACCGCAACGAGTGGAGGGAGCACGAGGGGTTCGCCCTCACCTACCTGCCGTTCGTCGCCCGGGCCGTGTGCGACGCCCTGGCCGAGTTCCCCCACCTCAACGCCAGCGTGGGCGAGGATCAGCTGACCGTCCACCACTACGTGAATCTCGGTATCGCCGTCGACCTCGACCGGCGGGGGCTCATCGTCCCGGTCATCAAGAACGCCGAGGGCAAGCGGCTCCGCCAGCTGTCCCGGGAGATCCGCGACCTCGCCGAGCGGGCCCGCAACAAGAAGCTGACGCCCGACGACGTGACCGGCGGCACCTTCACCATCACGAATCCCGGCCCGTACGGCACGCTGATCTCGGCACCGATCATCAACCAGCCCCAGGTGGCGATCCTGTCCACCGATGGCATCAAGAAGAAGCCGGTCGTCGTCGAGACCCCGGCCGGCGACTCCATCGCGATCCATCCCGTCGGCATGGTGGCCATGAGCTGGGACCACCGGGCCATCGACGGCGCCTACGCCTCCAAGTTCCTCCACCACATCCAGACCATCATCGAGACCCGCGACTGGGAGGCGGAACTGGCGTGACCCGTTCCCTGCGGGCCCGTTGGCTCGGCC
>JAUZEY010000534.1 GCA_030838785.1 Actinomycetota bacterium
TCGGCGGCCGAGGCGACCTCGTCCGCCACCGCCACCTCGGTCACCTGAAGGGCCCGGCCCCGGCTGTCCTCGGTTCCCCGCAGGTCGACCACCGCCGCCAGCCCCGCCACCCCGATGGCCACGTCGACGAGTCCGTTGCGCCACGGCCGCCCGAAGGTGTCGGAGATGACCACGGCGACCTCCAGGCCGGTCGCGGCCCGGATGCCGTCCCGGATGCGGCGGGCCGAGCGGTCCCCGTCCACCGGGAGGAGGGCCGCCCATCCGTCGTCGACGTTCGACAGGTCGACGCCGGCGTTGGCGCACACGAACCCGTGGCTGGTCTCGGAGATGATGAGGTCGCCCCGGCGGCGCAGGATCCGGGTCGACTCCGCCTCGACGAGCCGGCGGCGGGCGTCGAGGTCGGACGGGTCGAGCGGCACCAGCCGGCCCTCGGCCTTCGACACCACCTTCTGGGTGACGACCAGGCAGTCGCCGGACCGGAGGGGGCGATCGGCGGCCGCCGCCGCCTCGACCAGGAGCGGCGCCAGCACAACACCGGGCCGGATCTCGGGCAGCCCGGGAAGGGGGACGATTTCGATCACGTTGGCTGCTTCCTCCTCGACGGCGTCAGGAGACGAGGTCGAGGGCCCGGCGGGCCAGCGCCTCGGCGTCGTCGGCGTCCCGCATCAGGATCGGGGCCACCGCGGCCCGGACGCCGTGGCGCTCGACGTCGGCGACCCGGTCGGCGTCGCTGTCGTCGACCAGCAGCGTGCCGCAGAGGTCGGCGTAGATGGAGGCCACCCCGGCGCAGGAGACCTCGATCCCGGCCGCGGCCATGAGGCGGTCGGCGGGGCCCTTCACCGTCGCCCCCCGGATGATCGGGCTGATGGCCACCACCTGTTCCCGCCGGGCCCGCAGGGCGTCCCGTACGCCGGGCAGCGCCAGGATCGGACCGATGGAGATCACCGGGTTCGACGGGCAGAGAATGATGGCGTCGGCCTCCCGCAGGGCGTCGAGCACCGCCGGCCCCGGGCGGGCTTCGGCCGCCCCCTCGAAACGGACGCCGGCCACCGGGGGCCGAGCCCGCTCCCGGACGAACCATTCCTGCATGGCCATGGGCACGGGTTCCCCTCCGCCTGAGCCGGAGTTGGGCGCCCCGGCGACGTCGATGACCGTCGCCACCCGGTCGTCCGACATCGGCAGGAGCCTGGCCTTCAGTCCCCAGGCCAGCGTGATCTCGGCCGTCACCTCGGTCAGGGTGGCGCCCTCCCGGAGCCGGCTGGTGCGGTAGAGGTGGGTGGCGAGGTCGGCGTCGCCGAGGCGGAACCACGTCGCCTCCCCGTACCGCTCGTAGGCCTCGAGGGTGCGGAACGTGTCGCCGGCCAGGCCCCAGCCCATCGCCCCGACCGCCCCGGCCAGGGTGTAGGTGACCGTGTCGAGGTCGGGCGAGACGTGGAGGCCGTGGAAGACGTCGTCGTCGCCCGTGTTGCCCACCACCACGACGTCGGTGGCCGGCACAGCCCGCACGAGGCCCCGGAGGAAGCGGGCTGCCCCGACACCGCCGGCGAGCGCCGCGATCGTCCCCATCGCCGCACTGATAGCGCAGCGGACGGGCCGGTGTCGATGCGGAGGCCCGTCGGACCTGGCAGAACCAGTCTTTCTCGCCTTGCCAAGCGGCTGCGAGGGGCGCTTACACTTCCGCCGATGAGCAGCCCTGAGAATCCCGATGTGCCGGAGATGCCACGGGTCGACGAGCTCTTCAGCCGGGCGGTCGTCGCCCAGCTGGCCGAGCAGCGGGCCCAGCGGGAGACCTTCGCCGAGGTCGAGCGGAAGCTGGAGGCGCTGGAGCGCCTCGTCAGCGACCGCCTTGGCGATCTGAGCCGCCAGCTCGGCACCGACGGCCAGCTGGAGGGCCGCATCGAGCTGCTGGAGGAGACGCTCGGCACGCGCATGAGCGGCGTCGAACGGGTGGTGCGGGCCGAGCTCGACAACCGGCTCGGGGCGATGGCCGAGCGGCTGGGCCAGGTCGAGCAGTCGCTGGGGGGCAGCGAGACCGGGGCCAAGCTGGCCGCCCTGGAGGCCACCGTCCGTCGACGGCTCACGAACCTGGAGGAGGCGGTCCGGTCCGACGACCTCCCCGACCGCCTGGGTCGCCTCGAACGGGCGCTGGCCGAAGGGTTCGCCGGCGGCCCGGCCGGGCACGACGACAACGTCGGGTCCCACCTCGAGGCCCTGGAGAAGTCGGTGGCGGCGCGGCTGACCGGCGTGGAGGACTCGCTGCGGGGCGACGACGTCGTCCGGCGCCTCGACGCCCTCGAGACGTCGGTGGCCGACCGGCTCGGCCACCTGGAGGAGACGGTGCGCTCGGAGGAGATCGGCCGGCGGCTCAAGTCGCTGGAGCTGGCCCTCGACGAGCGCTCCGGCCGCATCGAGGAGTTCGTGAAGACGGCCGACCTCGAACACCGTATCGAGGCCCTCGGCCAGGCCGTCGACCAGCAGCTCGCTGAGTTGCGCACCTCTCTCGGCGGCGCGGGGTCCGTCGGGCCGGTGGGTTGGGCCGCTACAGGGGAGCCCGGCGAGCAGCACCACATCGTGGCCACCAGCAGCGCCCTCGACGAGGCGATCAACCAGCGCCTCACCGGCCTCGAGGGTTCGTTGCGGCGCCTCCAGGAGGACACCGTCACCCGTCTCGACGACCTCCGCACGTCGAGCATCGCCTCCGAGGCCGGGATCCTGGAGCGGATCATCGCCGAGTCGCAGGTCGTGGGGGCCCACTTCCAGGCCGTCCGCCCGGTGGTGGAGGCGGCCGTGGCCGCCCGCCCCGAGATCGAGCAGGCGCTGGCCGAGGTCCGCCGACTGGCCGATGCGGCCCGGGAAGCGGCCGCCGAGCTGATGGCCGGCGTGGCCAGTGCGTCCGGCGCCGCCCCGTCGGCCGACGGCGACCCGTCCGGTCCCTACCGGGTCGAGACGCTGGCGGAGGCGGCCGCCACCATGGCCGAGGCGCCGGCGGTGGAGCCGGCCGATTCGGTCTTCCAGCCGCCGGAGGAGACGCCGATCCCCGACCGACGCTTCGGGATCCTCCCCCGGCGCGACCGCTAGCGAGCTGCCCCTACGGGCGGAGCACCTGGCAGAGGCGGGCCCGCCCGCCCTCGATCACCTGGCCGACGGGGCCGGGGAGGTGCGGCAGCCCTTCGAGGCGGCTCGTCACCGGGGCGGCCTTGGCCTTCACCTCGGCCAGTGCGGCCTGGGCCTGCCGGCCGGCCCCGCCGAGCTCGGCGCTGACCTTGCGGCCGATGTCGCGCCGGCGGGTCTGGACCTGCTGGAGCGCGAGAACCCCGAGGCCAACCGCGGTGTACCCGGCATCCTGCACGGTCTTGGGAACCATGTCCCCGTCCTTTCTGGAGCCTCGATACGCGCCCCATAAGTGTTCCGATTTCTGCTAGCTAAAGTTAGCAGAGGCCCCCGGTTCGTCGGGGACCGTCCGCGGCGGACGGGCGGATACGGTGCAGCCGTGGCAAGCCGACTCGTGCTGGCGCTGGTGGTGGTCGTCGCCGCCGTGGTGGCCGCCCGCCTGCTGGAGCGGCGCCGGCCGGCGCCGCCCACCCGCGACGCCTACCCCGTCCCGGCCCAGCTCGACCGGCAGGATTTCCCCCGCCCCGACGCCCCCTGGCTCCTCGCGCTGTTCTCGTCCCGGACGTGCGACTCCTGCGGGGCCATGGTCGCCCGGGTGTGCGGCCTCGAGTCGGAGTCCGTGGCCACCGTCCAGGTCGAGGCCAAGGCCGACAAGGCGCTCCACGACCGCTACCGGATCGAGGGCGTGCCCATGGTGGTGCTGGCCGACGCCGACGGGGTCGTCCGGGCCGGCTTCGTCGGATCCGTCGACACCTGGGAGCTGGAGGAGGCGCTGGCCAAGGCCCGCGCTGGCGACGGCTGACCGCCACCGACTCGAACCGGCGTTCCCTTTCCGCTGGATTCCGGTAAACGAACGCCGGAATACGGTCCGGTCAAACCCATGACGAACCGGCGTTCCTTTTCCGATATATCGCCGGTGCGGGAACGCCGGAACGTTGCGGCGTCTAGGTCGATTCGGCCGGACGCGGGCGAGGGGCCGGGGGACGGAGGGGCGCACGCGTCGCCTCGCCGTTCGGTTCGGCCGCCGGTCCCACCGGGGCCGCACGCACGACGGCCTGCTCCGCCTCGGTGTCGGACTCGGTCCGGGGGGCCCGGCGGGTGCCGCCGGCGCGACGCCCGACGGCCTCGTCGACCAGACGCCCGACCTCCGCCCCGTCGATCGTCTCGTGCTCCAGCAGGGCGGCGGCCACGGCGTCGAGGCCCTTGCGGTGCTGGCGCAGCACGCGCCGGCCCCGCTCCTCCTGCTCCCGGAGAATCCGCTCCACCTCCTCGTCGATCACCCGGGCGGTGTCGTCGGAGTAGTCACGGGTGTGCATCAGGTCCTCGCCGAGGAACACGGCGCCCTGGGAGCCCCAGGCCATCGGCCCGATCCGGCTCGACATGCCCCACTCCCGGACCATCTTGCGGGCCAGCTCCGTGCAGCCGACGAGGTCGTTGTTGGCTCCCGTCGACAGTTGCTCGTAGACCGCCTCCTCGGCCAGGCGGCCACCGAGGCGCACGACCAGCGAGTCCTCGATGTAGTCCTGGCGGTAGATGTGCTTCTCCTCGACGGGGAGCTGCTGGGTCACACCGAGGGCCATGCCGCTGGGGAGGATCGTCACCTTGTGGACGGGGTCGGCATTGGGGAGGACATAGGCCAGGACCGCATGACCACCCTCGTGGTAGGCGATGACCTCCTTCTCCTCGTCGGAGAGGGCCATTGACTCCCGGCGCTGGCCCATGAGGACCCGGTCACGGGCGTCTTCGAAGTCGCGGGCGGCGATCTTGTCGGCGCCCCGGCGGACGGCGAACAGCGCCGCTTCGTTGACCAGGTTGGCCAGGTCGGCCCCGCTCATGCCCGGCGTGCCACGGGCCACGACGTCGAGGTCGACGTCGGGCCCCATGCGCTTGTCCTTGCAGTGGACCTCGAGGATGGCGCGTCGCTCCGACTGGGTGGGCAGGGGCACGATGATCTGGCGGTCGAAGCGGCCGGGCCGCAGCAGGGCCGAGTCGAGGACGTCGGGGCGGTTGGTGGCCCCCATCATCACGATGCCCTCGGTCGTCTCGAACCCGTCCATCTCCGAGAGCATCTGGTTGAGCGTCTGCTCCCGCTCGTCGTGGCCGCCCCCGAGGCCGGCGCCCCGCTTGCGGCCGATCGAGTCGATCTCGTCGACGAAGATGATGGCCGGCGCCTGCTTGCGGGCGGTCTGGAACAGATCGCGGACCCGGGCCGCCCCGACGCCCACGAACATCTCCATGAAGTCGGAGCCGGTGACCGAGATGAACGGCACGCCGGCCTCGCCGGCCACCGCCCGGGCGATGAGGGTCTTGCCTGTCCCCGGAGGGCCGACCAGCAGCACGCCCTTGGGGATGCGGGCCCCGATCGCCTTGAACTTGCCGGCGTTGCGGAGGAAGTCGACCACCTCGGTGATCTCCTCCTTCACGCCCCCGTAGCCGGCGACGTCGGCGAACGTCGTCTTGGGCTTCTCGGTCGTGTAGACCTTCGCCCGGCTCCGCCCGATGTTCATGATCCCGGCCATCTGCCCCTGGGCCCGGCGCCCCATCCACCACCAGAGGGCGATGATGACGCCGAAGGGCAGCAGCCAGACGAGGAGCGAGCCGAGGAAGTCGGACGAGCGTGGCTTGTAGTCGCGCGCCACGTTGTGCTCGGCCAGCAGGGCGATGTCCTTGTCGGGAATCGTGTTCTGCGGCCCGTTGACGTGGAACTGCTTGCCGTTCTTGAGCACGCCGTCGATCCGTCCGGTGACCTGGTCGATCTTGACCCGCTCGACCTGGTCGGTCTTCACGTTGTTGAGGAAGTCCGAGTAGCGGAGGTCGTCCCCCTTGCTACCGCCCCGCCCGATGCTGCTCAGGACGAGGGCGGAGACGACGAGCATCGCCACCAGCCAGGGCACCCAGCGGGGCCAGCTCGTGTCGGGGGCGCCCGGCGGGCGGGGCGGCCCGGCGCCCGGCTGACGGGGATCTGAAGGGCGTCGGGGCGTCACGGTTCCATCGTAGGACCGGTGTCTCGCGGCCGGGGACCGCTCTATCTCTGGGCTGTATCTCTGGGCGGCTACCGCCGCCTCCCGCCCGGCTCCGCCGGGCTCCTCCGTAGCGAGGGCTTCGCCCCCGCCGGCCGTGTCCGGTGAACGCTGGTCTGTGCCAGGGGCCCCCGCCGGAGGAAACGCTGTCTGTGCCGGGGGGGCCGCCGGAGGAAACGCTGGTCTGTGGCGGGGGGCCGCCGGAGGGAACGCTGGTCTGTGCCGGGGGCCCGGCCGGAAGCAATCTGGTCTGGGCCGGGGGGCCCTCCGGAAGATCAGCTTGACCGACTGTCGGATCCGTGTTATGTTTGACCTTGTCTTCCGCAGGGGCTGGAACCGCAAGGTTCAGGTCACTGCGGAAGACTTTTTCGTGCGAACTTTGGGCGGCGACCCGGGTGAAAACCCTGGTCGCCGCCCCTTTTGTGCCGGCGGGAGGCTGCCTCCCCGGCCCGGGTCCGACCCCCGGGCGGGCGCAGTCCGGGGCCGCCGATGAGGACGAGAATCTTATGTAACAGCACGTTACCTAAGAGAGTTTTGCGCCTGACGCCAGGAACAGGACGGTGGTCGTCAGGTTGAAGCCGGCGTGGATGAAGATCGACGCCGAGAGGTCCCCCGTCCGCAGGGCGGTCATGGCCAACACGGCGCCGAGCCCGGCGAGTGCCGGTAGGAATGGCAGGGTGTTGGGGTCACCGATGTAGTGCACGAGGGCGAAGATGAGCGCCGACACGACGACGGCGGTGGCCGGCTCCACTTTCCGCAGGAGGGCCCGGAGGAGGACGCCGCGGAACAGGAGCTCCTCCACCAGGGGAGCGAAGATCACCGCCCCCACGAAGAAGAGGACGATCGTGCCGGTGTCCCGGTGCCGGTCGAGGTCCCGCAGGAGCTGCTGGTTGTTGGCGTGCGGGTCGAGGCGCAGGATCGGGACGAGGGCGAGCGTGAGGAACACCTCGAGCGCGGCGCCGACAGCCAGGAACCGGGCGTCGCGCAGGCGGACCCGGAATCCGAAGTCGCGGCGGAGCGAACGCTGGCCCTTGAGCCGGCTCACGTAGACCACGCCGAGGACGATCGTCAGCTGCTGGGCGGGGAGGATGATGCCGAACACCAGCCGGGTGTCGAGATCGCCGGCGCCGTGCCCGGCGTAAAGGGGGAAGCTGGCCAGGATGGCGCCCAGATAGCCGGCCAGCCAGCACAGCATGGCGTCGGGGAGCCCCCAGGTGATCCGGGCCGGCCGGGTGGGGGTGGCCGGACTGCCGGTTGCGGCCGTCAATGCCCGGTGGTGGCGTCGGCCCCCGACGACTCGTCGCCGGGGGGCCGGCCCGCCTTGGCGGAACCGAGATAGCGGGAGCGGAGGCGCCCATTCTCCCGCCAGTAGGCGTACCAGTAGGGGCCGTGGGGGCAACGGGTGCAGTTCGCCTTCCCGCAGCGGACTTCCTCCCGCCGGTAGGTGATCTTGGCGCCGTCGGGCACGCGCCCGGCGCCCCGCCGCTCGAGGAGGTCCTGGGCCAGGATCACGAGCCGGCGGAGCTCGGGATCCGACAGCGACCGCACGTCGGCGATCATCGACCGGTCGAAGCTCACCTCACGAGCGTACCGGCCGCCCAGAAGCAGAACGTGGCGGAAACGGAAGGTGGCCCGGTCCCTTGGAAGGAACCGGGCCACCGGAGACATCTCCGACGCAATGGAGCTCGCTTACCCCTCGGCGGGCCGGCGACGGCCCATGAAGCGGGTCAGGCCGCCGAGGGCCAGGGCCGCGCCGCCGAAGCCGGCGAGCACGTCGATCCCGCTTCCCGTCCGGGGCAGCTCGGGCAGGGGGGCGGGGGCCACCACGACCTCGCCGCTCACCGACGGAGCGGGCTCGACCGCCGGGGCCGACGTGGTGCCGGCGTCGGTGGTCGCCGGGTCGACCGGCGCCGCGACCTTGGGCGCGACCGTGGTGGTGGTCGTGGGGGCCGTCGTCGTCGTGGTCACGGCGGCGGAGGTGTAGCAGAGGGTCTCGCTCTCCATGTCGCCCTGGACCTGGCTGACCAGGCGGCCCCGGAGGACGCTGACGACGCACACGTTCGCGCCGACGGGTGTGCCGGAGGGGACGGTCGACGTCTCCGTGGCCGCGCCGGCGTTGTTGTCCACGCCAAGGTCCTCCGACGACATGGCGGCGTTGTAGACGCCGTCCACCGAGCCGCAGACGAAGAGGCGGTTGGTCTCGTCGAAGCCGCTCCACGATGCGTTGAGGGTGATGTCTGAGCCGACGGGAACGGAGGCCCCGGCGGCGGGGTTGCCGGTCATGTGGAGGGATCCGCTCTGGGCGTTCCCGAGGAAACCGGAGCACTCGTTGATGTTGGCACTGGCCGGGCCGGCCGAAAGGCCGATGCCCAGCGTCGTGAGCCCTCCGAGCAGGGTCACGGCCGCGAGCCGCTGGCGCATGCTGCGCATTTTCCTACGCTCCTTCGAGGTTGGGGAATCTCCGGTCGAGGGCCCGCCGGATCCCCGGCACGTGCTCGTGCCCGGCGGACGGTGACCGGAAAGGTTGGGGGGTTCCGCTGATGCCGCTTCGCACAGGGTTTCGGGACGCGGGTCGGTGATCCCTCGGACGGGCCCGCCGGGGACGACAGGATTGGGTGCACTGTCCGGTTGGGGTGTCCGGCGGCGCAAAAGCAGGAAAAGCCTGAGAACTGGCGAAGTTCCCTGGCTTGTGCCACGGTAAGGGACCCGTTTCAATGGGGAGGCAAGCTGGGACGCTGGGGACCAAGCCGGGGGTGTTGGGATGCGACGCGCATTGGGCAGGGTGGTATTGCTGACGGTCTTGGGGGCCGTGGGGCTCCTGGCGAGCGGAGGCGCGGCGGTGGCCGCCCCATCGCAGACGCCCGGCCCGGATCCGGGCAGTCCGGAGCAGCTGTCGTACTTCGCCGACCAGTGCCGCCACGAGTTGCAACGGCCGCCGATCGGCGGGATCGAGAACGTCACGTCGCCCGGCCCGGGAACGGCCATGGCGGGTGACGTCATCGACGTGCGGCTGACGTGGGACCCGGCCGACTGGAACGACACCTGGGTCGAGAAGGTGCTCGACTGCGTGTCGGTCGACGGCAAGCCCGTCCCCGAACTGACCGACGAAGAGCGCCCGGCGCCCAACGACGGCGCCTACGACCGCCAGCTCGCGGTTCCGACCGACATCGGGTCCGGCCATCTGCTGTGCGAACAGGGCTTCGTGTACGGCGTGCTGAGCCGGGGCGGCTACTCCCAGACCTCGAGCCCTCGAGTCTGCTTCACGACCGAGGCCGCTCCGCCGCCGCCCCCGGCGCCGACGACCACCACGGCCCCGCCGACCACGACGACGACGGAGGCGCCCACCACGACGACCACCGCTCCGGTGGTTCGGGCCGCGGCCGGCGTCGCCGCCCCGGCCCCCGAGCCGGTCAATACGCTGCCCCGCACGGGCCCCCACGAGGGACTCCTCCTCGCCGCAGGATCGGCGCTGGCCGTGGGCGGGCTCGCCTGGGCGGCCGGCGCCCGCCGGAGGCGAGCGGCGGCTCGTTGAGCCTCGGGCCCTCCGTCCGACCCGGACAAAACCGGTAAGAGTTAGCAAAAGCTGACAAATGGGGAAAGACTCCGCCCGAGGGGCCGTTCGCGCCCCGCGGGAGGAGCGAACATGCGGGGTCGGATCAGGGCCGGCGCCATGGGGTTGGGTTTTGCCGGCTTGATGGTGCTGGCGTTGGTGACACCAGCGGCGGGAGGGAACGGGCCTGGTCGCATGGCGGCCGGCGACGTCGCCGCCGACTGCGAGGACGCGTCGATGAACACGCCGCCGAGCGGAACCGGCGACGTGAAGCTGACCACTGATGTGGTCGACGGGGCCACCGTGGCGCCCGGCGACGACATCCGGCTCCGCCTCACCTGGGACAGGACGAAGTGGTCGGGCCCCCAGCTCGACCGGGTGCTCGACTGCGTCCGGTTGAAGGGCGGGCTGGACCCCAACCTGTCGGCCGAGGAGCAGCCGGCCGACAACGACGGGCTGTTCGAGTACAAGCTCCACGTCCCTGACGACATCCGGCCCGGCTGCGACATCTGCGCCCAGGGTTTCGTCGCCGGCGAAGGCGCCGGAGGCGGACTCCTGCTGGAGCGGAGCCAGCGGCACTGCTTCATGTCGGGGCCGCCGACGCCGCCGGCCACCCGCCTCCCCGCACCGCCGGTGACCGCGCCGCCGGCGACGACGCCCACGACCGAGGCGCCGCGGGCGCCGGCGGAGGTGCCGAGCCAAGTCGCGGGCATCACGACCTCGCGGCCCGCGACCCCGCCGCCCGCCGCCCCGGTGGCCCCGGCGCCCACGGCTGAGCTGCCCCGCACCGGCGCCGACTCGAGTCGGGCTGGCACGGCCGGCGGCGGCCTCGCCCTGGCCCTCGGCGGTTTCGCCGTGATGGGCGGCGCCGGTCGCCGCAAGCGTCGCCCCACGGAGGACTGAAGACCCCGAGGCTCCCCGGGGGGCGCCCCGGGGAGCAACTCGGGCGGACTCTGACCGGTTCGTCCCAAAGATCCGACCAGTTGCGCCGGGAACGAACCCGCTGAGCGGATCGCGGCTGGCATGCTAAGGGGATGCGCCTGTCCTCCCGGGAGCGCTGGATCGGCTTCGTCACCACGGCGGTGGCGTCGCTCTACGTCTGGTTCACGCTCCAGCCGGATCTGCTGCTGTCGAACACGACCGCCAACGGCGGCGACACCGGCGCGCACGTGTGGTGGCCGGCGTTCCTCCGCGACCACATCCTGCCCAAGTGGCGCCTGAGCGGCTGGGCGCCGGACTGGTACGCCGGTTTCCCGGCCGGCGCGTTCTACTTCCCGCTGCCGTCGCTGCTGGTTGTCGTCCTCGACATCTTCCTGCCCTACAACGTGGCCTTCAAGCTGGTGACGGCGCTCGGCCCGGTCATGCTGCCCGTGGCCGCCTACGCCTTTGCCCGGGGCATCGGGGCCCGCTGGCCGGGGCCGCCCCTGTTCGCCGTGGCCACCCTGCCCTACCTCTTCTACACGGGCTACACGATCTGGGGCGGCAACCTGGCCAGCACCCTGGCCGGCGAGTTCTCGTTCTGCATCGCCCTGGGCCTCGGCCTGTTCTTCCTCGGGGCGCTGGCCCGGGCCCTTGACGAGCGGAGAAGCCTCGCCTTGCCGGCGGCGCTGCTGGCCGCCACTGTCATGAGCCATCTGATCGTGGCGGTGTTCGTGGCCGTCGGGGCCATCGTCATCTGGTTGCAGCGCCGGCCGCTGCGCAACTTCCCCATGGCCGTGGCCATCGGGGCGGTCGGCGCCCTGGTGACGGCGATCTGGTCGGTGCCCCTGGTCCTGCGGCTCGGCTACACGACCGACATGGGGTGGACCAAAGAACTCCCCATGGGCCCGAACAACAACCTCCTGCCCGACGACCTTCGCTGGGCCTTCCTGCTCGCCGCCCTGGCCGCCATCCCCGCCCTTTTCCACACCGTGGCCCAGATCGTGGCCTTCCTCCGCCGCCGGCCCCGACCCGACACGACCCGGACCAGGCCGGCCCGCTGCCTCCTCGCCATGGCCGTCGTGTTCGGCGTCGCCTTCGTGGTCATACCCGAGGCCCGGCTGTGGAACGCCCGCCTGCTGCCCTTCTACTACCTGGTGGTGTTGTTCCTCGCCGCCAGCGCCGTCGCCGACCTGGTGGCGCCGCTGACCCGGGCCGTGCCGGCGATGGGGTCGGCCCTGTGGCGGATGATCTCGGCGCCGGTCCCGGAGTCCGAGGCCCCCGAGCTTCCCGCCGTCGACGCCTCGGCCGAGCCCGTCTTCGGCCCGCCGGCACCCGTCCCCGCCTCCGACCCGGAGCTCGCCCCGGTGCCGGCCCCCGCTGGGCCCGACGCCGAACGGCGCCGGGTGGTGCCGGCCTGGATCGTCGCCGCCGTCGTGGTGGCCGTCGCCCTCGGCGGCGCCATGCAGTACACGCACAGGACGCGGGGCTTCCTGCCGGCCTGGATCCGGTGGAACTACAGCGGCTACGAGGCCAAGCCGGCCTATGCCGAGTTCCGCGAGGTCATCACCACCATGGCCAAGCTCCCTCCCGGCCGGGCGCTGTGGGAGCCGTCGTCGACCATCGACCACTACGGCACCACGCTGGCCCTCGAGCTCCTCCCGCACTTCACCGACGGGCGGATCGCCTCGATGGAGGGGCTGTACTTCGAGTCGGCGGCCACCACGCCGTACCACTTCATGGTGGTGTCAGCCCTGGCCAAGAGCCCGTCCAACCCGGTCCGAGGCCTCCAGTACCGCACCCTGTCCGACTTCGAGCTCGGCGTGGCCCAGATGCGGGTGATGGGCGTCAACTACTACATGGCCCAGTCGCCGGAGGCCAAGGCCAAGGCCGACGTCAGCCCCGGTCTCAAACTGCTGACCGAGACCGGCTCGCCGTCCGTCACGCCCCAGGTGGCCCGGTGGAAGATCTACGAGGTGCTCGACTCACCCCTCGTCGAGCCGCTCAAGAACGAGCCGGTGGTGCTCGGCGGCGTCTCCCACAAGCACTGGCTGCAGCCCTCGGCGGCCTGGTTCGACGACGCCTCGGCGCTCGACCGGCCCCTGGTCGACGGCGGCCCGGCCGGCTGGGCCCACGCCGGGGCGGCCGAGGCCCGCTTCACCCCCAAGAAGTCGCTGCCGGCCGTGACCGTCAGCAATATCAAGAGCAACGACGACTCCGTGAGCTTCGACGTCTCGCAGCCCGGCGTGCCGGTGCTGGTCAAGACGTCGTACTTCCCCAACTGGCAGGCGACGGGGGCCAAGGGTCCCTGGCGGGCCAGCCCCAACCTCATGGTCGTGGTGCCCACCGGCACCCACGTCTCCCTCCACTACGGGCGCACCGCCGTCGACTGGGCCGGGATCCTGCTCACCGTCTTCGGCCTCCTCGGCCTGGCCGGGCTGGCCAGCTGGAAGCTGATCCCGCTGGCGCCGCATCCGCCGCGGCGGAAGCGGACGGCGACCGTCGGGGCCCCGCCGTCCGGGCCCGGCGGCCCCTCCGAGCCCGGCCCTGGCGGCCCGTCCGAAGAGGAGCCGGCGCCCCTCCTCGCCTGATCGGGAACCGTGGGGCCCTGCTCGGGAACCGTCGCTCGTCGGATCCCGAACTACGATCCGGCCCTCTATGGGGAACGGGCTCGACACCATCTTCAAGGCCTACGACGTCCGCGGCATCTATCCGGACGAGATCGACGAGGACCTCGCCCGCCGGATCGGCAACGCCTTCGCCACGTTCACCGGCGCCGAGCGCCTGGTGGTGGCGTACGACATGCGGCCCTCGTCCGTGCCGCTGTCGGCCGCCTTCATCGAGGGGGCGACGCTGGCCGGCGCCTCGGTCGTCGACGCCGGGCTCGCCTCCACCGACCTGATCTACTTCGCCGCCGGCCGGCTCGATGCCCCGGGGGCCATGTTCACCGCCAGCCACAACCCGGCCCAGTACAACGGCATCAAGCTCTGCAAGGCCGGCGCCGCCCCGGTCGGACAGGATACGGGCCTGGCCCAGATCAAGGCGGCGGTGGCCGAGGGGCGCCTGGAGAAGGCCGCCACCCCCGGCACCGTCACCAAGCAGGACCTGGTCGACGACTTCGCCGCCCATGTGCGCAGCTTCGTCGACGTCGACGCCCTCGCTCCGATGACGGTGGTGGCCGACACCGCCAACGGGATGGGGGGCCTCATCGTTCCCCGGGTCTTCGAGGGCCTGCCCTTCGACCTCACGATCCTGTTCCCGGAGCTCGACGGGACGTTCCCCAACCACCCGGCCGACCCGATCCAGGCCGAGAACCTGCGCGACCTCCAGGTCGCCGTCAAGGACAAGTCGGCCGACATCGGGCTGGCCTTCGATGGCGACGCCGACCGCGTGTTCCTGGTCGACGACCTCGCTCAGCCACTCTCGGGTTCGCTGACGACCTCGATCGTGGCCAAGGGGATCCTGGCCGAGCATCCCGGCGAGACGGTGGTCCACAACCTGATCTGCTCCCGGGCCGTCCCCGAGATCATCCGGGAGATGGGGGGCACGCCCGTCCGCACCCGGGTGGGCCACAGCTTCATCAAGGCGGTCATGGCCGAGACCGGCGCCATCTTCGGCGGGGAGCACTCCGGTCACTACTACTTCCGGGACAACTACAGGGCCGACTCCGGCATCATCGCCGCCCTGGTGGTGCTGGCCCAGCTGTCGAAGGCCGGCGTGCCGCTGTCGGAGCTGCGCCGGCCGTTCGAGCGCTACGCCGCCTCGGGCGAGATCAACACCAAGGTCGCCGACCAGAAGGCGGCCATGGAGAAGGTCGCCGCCGCCTTCCCCGACGCGCCGAAGGACGAGCTGGACGGGCTGTCGATCGACGCCGGCGACTTCTGGTTCAACGTCCGCCCGTCGAACACCGAGCCGCTCCTTCGCCTCAACCTCGAGGCATCCGACACCGAGACCTGCGCCCGGGCCACCGACGAGGTCCTGGCCCTCATCCGGGAGGCCTAGCGCAACCATGTCCCTCGACGCCCGACTGCTGGAGATCCTGGCCTGCCCCGTCGAGAAGGGCCCGCTGTACTACTTCGAGTCCGGCGTGTCCGGGGGCGACGGCGGGTTCCTCTTCTGTCCGGCCTGCCGGCGGCGCTACGAGGTGCGCGACGACATCCCGGTGATGCTCCTGGACGAGGCGACGACCCTGTCCGAAGCCGAGGCCGACGCCGTTCTCGCCCGGGCGACCGAGCTCGGCCTCCAGCCGACGTTCACCCCGTGACGGGCGTCGACACCCTGGGTTTCGCCGGGGCCGTCGTCACCCTCCCCGACCAGTTCACGGAGGCCCTGGCTGCCGCCTCGACGGTCGACCTCGGTACCGTGTCGGGGGCGGCGATCGCCAACATCGCCGTCTGCGGCATGGGTGGGTCGGGCATCTCGGGCGACGTGCTGGCCGCGGCGTGCTCCCACGACCTCGCCGTCCCCGTCACGGTGCTCAAGCAGTACCGGGTGCCCCGGTTCGTCGGCCCGGGCACGCTCTTCTTCGCCATGTCCTACTCGGGCGGCACCGAGGAGACGCTGGAGGCGACGGCCGCCGCCCTGGAAGCCGGGGCGCAGGTGGTGGCGGTCACCTCCGGAGGGGAGATGGCCCGGCTGGCGGCCAAGGCGGGGGCGCCGGTGATCGGCTGCCCGCCGGGGTTCATGCCCCGGGCGGCCCTCGGCCATCTGGCCACGCCGTTGTTCGTCGTCTGCCAGCGCGTCGGGTTGCTGCCCGGCGGGGTGGCGGCGGTGGAGGCGGCCGCGGCCCAGGCGGCCCGGCGGCGTGAAGCCTGCCGCCCGGAGGTCCAGGGCCCGCCCAACCCGGCCCGGGAGCTGGCCCGCCGCATCGGGCGGACATTCCCGCTGGTCTGGGGGACGGGGGCCCTGGGGGCGGTGGCCGCCTACCGGTGGAAGGCCGACGTCAACGAGAACGCCAAGGCCCCCGCCTTCTGGAACGCGTTCCCGGAGCTCGATCACAACGAGATCTGCGCCTTCGGCCAGCACGGCGACGTCACCCGCCAGGTCGTGACCCTGGTCGAGCTGCGCCACGACCACGAACACCCCCAGCTGGGCCGGCGGGTGGCGGCCACCCGGGCGATCGTGGAGGAGACGGTGGCGTCGGTGCTCGAGGTGCGGGCCGAGGGGGAGGGGCGCCTCGCCCAGCTCGTCGACCTCATGTATCTGGGCGACTGGGTGAGCGTCTACCTCGCCCTCGACGCCGGCGTCGACCCCGGCCCGATCGACGCCATCGCCCGCCTGAAGGACGAGCTGGCCGGCTGATCGGCATGGGTGACCGCCTGGTGGCCACCTTCGAGCTCGAGCCGGACGGATCGGCCCGGGCTCTGGCGGTGGAGGAGTCGACGGGCACCGAGGCGGTCTCGGCCGAGATGGCGGCCCGGGTCGGCGGCGAGGTGCTGTCGGAGGGCGGCGGCCGGGCCGTCATCGCCTGGCCGTGGCGCAACTGGGGTCCGAACCTGCCCCAGCTCATGGCGTCGGTGCTGGTCGGCGAGGGGTGCGAGACGGCCCGCTTCACCCGCTGCCGGCTGGTGGCCCTGGAGTGGCCGGCGGAGCTGGTCGCCGCCCTGGGGGGCGGGCCCCGGTTCGGCCTGGAGGGGGTGAGGGCCTGGCTCGGGCCCGGCGCCGCCACCCGGCCGCTGCTCGGTGGAATCGTCAAGCCGTCGCTCGGTCTCGGCCCGGCCGAGGTGGCGGCGACCGCCGAGGCCCTGGCCCGGGGCGGGTGCGACATGGTGAAGGACGACGAACTCCTCGCCGACCCCGACTGGTGTCCGCTGATGGAGCGGGTCCAGCGGGTGTCCGCCGCCCTGGCCGGGCTCGACCGGCCCTGCCTCTACGCCGCCAACGTCTCGGGGCCGGTCGACACGTTGCTGGAGCGGGCGGCGGCGGCGGTGGCGGCCGGGGCGGGGGCCGTCATGGTCAACGCCTTCGCCACCGGGATCGACGCCGTCCGGGCGGTGGCCGCCGCCGGGCTGGGTGTGCCGGTGCTGGCCCACCGGGTCGGCGCCGGGCCGATCGCCCGCAACCCCGTGGTCGGCGTCGACGGCTCCGTCCTGTGCGAGCTGACCCGCGTCGCCGGCGCCGACCTCGTCCAGATCGGCGGGTTCGGCGGGAAGCTGTTCGACAGCCATGACGAGGTGGCCCGCAACCTGGCCGCCTGCCGGCGCCCGCTGGCCGGGGCCCGGGTACCCGTGCCCGTCAATGGCGGCGGCGTGTGGGCCGGCTCCGCCCCCGACGTCTTGGACGCGGCCGGCTCCGACGTGATGCTCCTGCTCGGCATGGGCGCCTACGAGCACCCCGGCGGCCCCGAAGCCGGCGCCCGCAGTGTCGCCCAGGCCATCGAAGCCGTGACCGCCGGCCAGCCTCTGGAGACCGCCGCCTCCTCGGCCCCCGACCTCGCCGCCGCCCTGGCCCACTTCGGCACCCCTTGAGCCCGTCCCGCCGTCCCCCTCGGACCTGAACCGGCGTTCCTCACCGCGGTGATGGCGCGGTCAGGGACGCCGGAAGGAAGGGCGGGAGGGCCAGTCGGG
The DNA here is from genome assembly GCA_030838785.1 of Actinomycetota bacterium. Taxonomy (GTDB): domain Bacteria; phylum Actinomycetota; class Acidimicrobiia; order IMCC26256; family BP-133; genus BP-133. Next base: position 17,166 of record JAUZEY010000534.1, read on the forward strand.
CTGAACCGGCGTTCCTCACCGCGGCACACGCGCGGTGAAGAACGCCAGAATGCGGGGGTGGCGGCGGAGGACCCGATCCCGAGGACGGTCGAGTGGCGGGACGGGGCCGTCCGGCTCATCGATCAGCGGCTGCTGCCGGGGCGGCTGCGGTTCCTCAACTGCCGGACGGTCGACGAGGTGTGCGAGGCGATCTCGTCGCTGGCGGTGCGGGGGGCGCCGGCGCTGGGAGCAGCGGGCGGGTACGGGGTCGCCCTGGCCTGCGCCCTGGCCGGCGGCGGCCGGGGTGTGCGGGCGGCGACCGTCGTCCGCGCCGCGGCCGATGCCGCCGACCGGCTGATCGCCACCCGCCCCACTGCCGTGAACCTCGCCTTCGGCGCCCACCTCGTCCTGGCTGCCGCCCAAGCCGCCGCCGACGCCGGGGCCGGGGCCGGCGCTGGCGGCTCGGCGGCGGGAGGCCGGCGGGACAATGAGGGCGGGGCGGAGGCGGTGCGGCGGGCGGCGTTGCAGGAGGCGGAGCGGCTGGCGGAGCAGGACGTGGCCGACAACCGGGCCCTCGGGCGCCACGGTGCGGCCCTCGTGCCGGACGGGGCCCAGATTCTGACGCACTGCAACGCCGGGGCGCTGGCGTGTGTTGGCTACGGGACTGCCCTCGGTGTCATCCGGGCCGCGGCGGAGGCGGGCAAGGCCCCGCGGGTGTGGGTCGACGAGACCCGGCCCGTCCTCCAGGGCGCCCGCCTCACCGCCTGGGAGCTCGACCGTCTCGGCATCGCCGCCACCCTGGTGGCGGACGTGATGGCCGGGTCGCTCATGGCCTCCGGCGACGTCGACCTGATCGTGGTCGGGGCCGACCGGGTGGCGGCCAACGGTGACGTGGCCAACAAGATCGGGACGTACTCGCTGGCCGTGCTGGCCGCCCATCACGGCATCCCGTTCTACGTGGCCGCCCCGACGGCCACGATCGACCTGGCGACGCCGACGGGGGCCGGGATCCCGGTCGAGGAGCGTTCCCCCGACGAGGTCCGCCTGGTCGGGCGCGTCCGGCTGGCCCCACCCGGCGTCCCGGCCCTCAACCGGGCCTTCGACGTGACCCCGGCCGCCCTCGTCACCGCCATCGTGACGGAGCTGGGCGTCGCCCGGCCGCCCTACGACAAGAGCCTGCGGCG
>JAUZEY010000580.1 GCA_030838785.1 Actinomycetota bacterium
GCGCCGGTGGCGTAGGACTCCAGGGCGTTGATCAGGGTCAGCTGGAAACTGGGCGGGATCCCGGCCTCGGTCAGCTTCATGGCGCCGTAGTCGTAGACGGCCGAGCCGGCCCGGCGGTTGCGGCGACCGAGGATCAGGGGGAGGAGGTTGGGGTGGGCCAGCAGGGCCTCCCGGTAGGACCGGGCCACCTGGAGGAGCCAGTCGAGCCACGGCAGGGCCTCGTCGTCGGGCGGCCCCAACTCCGACAAGGCCAGGACGGCGATCCCGTCGAGGATCTCGTCCTTGTCCTTGAAGTGGTGGTAGAGCGACGCGCCCTTCACGCCGAGCGCGTCGGCCAGCCGCCGGATGCTCAGGGCGTCGAGGCCCTCCGTGTCGGCGATGCGCAGGGCCTCCTCCAGCGCCCGGATCCGCAGGGAGACGGGCGGCGCCGCCGGTTTCACCATTCGACGTCCTGCTCCGCACTCGACGCCGCCATAGAACGACCTCCCTAGGAGACTGGTGTGAAACGGATGCCGCACGTCTCGCCGGCCAGATTCGCCGATCCGCACAGCCCCGTTCCACACCAGCCTCCTAGGACGGGGTGACGCCGAACAGGTCGCGGGCGACGATCATCCGCTGCGTGTTGGCCGGACCCTCGCCGAGCTCGGTGGCCAGCACGTCGCGCAGGCGGAGCTGGGCGGGGTGCTCCCGGCTGTAGGCGACGTGACCGAGGGTGAGGATCGCCTCGTGGCAGACGGTCGAGGCCAGGCGGGGGATCCAGGCCTTGGCCATGGCCGCTTCCCGCCGGAAGTCGTCACCCCGGTCAGCCTTCCAGAGCGCTTTCTGAGCCAACAGGCGGGCCGCCTCCAGCTGGGTGGCGAGATCGGCGGCCGGGAAGGCGATCCCCTGGCGGGTGGCCAGGGGCGCTCCGAACGTCACGCGGTCCTTGGCCCACGCCACCGCTTCGGCCAGCGCCGCTTCGGCGACCCCGAGGCAGACGCAGCACACCAGCACCTTCGACGACGCCAGCGACCCGAGGGCGAACTTCACGCCCGCCCCCGGTGTGCCGAGCATTGCGTCGGCCGGCACGACCACATCGTCGAAGGTGACCACCGCCCGGCCCAGCGGCCGGCTTCCCATGTCGTCGAACGGCGCCACCGTCACCCCGGGCGCATCGAGCGGCACGACGAACAGCGCCGGTCCGTTCTCCGTCCGGGCCAGCACGAAGGCCATCTGCGACTCGGAGAAGCTCATCGACGACTTCTCACCCCGGATGGAGAAGCCGTCGCCCGACGGCTTGGCCCTGGCCGCCAGGGCGGAGATGTCGGAGCCCGTCCCCGGCTCGGTCAGGGCCAGCCCGAAGGTGGTGTCGCCGGTCGTCACCCGGGGGAGCCACTGCTCCTTCACCCGCTCGGAACCCAGGCGCCACAACATCTTTCCCGCCGTGCCGGCCTGGATGACCATGAGCGCGGTGCTGTAGTCGGCCTTCCCGAGTTCCTCGCACACCAGGCCGGCGGCCAGCTCGCCGGCCCCCTGACCGCCGGCCTCGGCCGGCACGGGCACGCCGAGCAGGCCGGAGTCGGCCAGCAGCTTCAGCGTCTCCCAGGGGAAGGAGCCGGCCCGGTCCCGCTCCACGTAGCCCGGGGCCAGCTCGACGGCCACCCGGCGGGCGACCTCCACGAGCTCCTCGTGTTCCGGCAACAGCGTGAAGTCCACCGGCCCTCCTCGGGGCGTCGACGGCTCGTGGGCACGGCACTGCGCCAGGGCGGTCCCGGAGCGCATCGCCGCTCAGCGCCCGGCCCCCCGCACCCGGCGGGCCAGGGCCTCCGACACCAGCATCCGCTGGATCTGGTTGGTGCCGATGTAGATCTGCATCACCTTGGCGTCGCGCATCATCCGCTCCACCGGGTGGGTCTTCAGGTAGCCGTGCCCACCGAGGCACTGGACTGCATCGGTGGTCACGGCCATGGCGGTGTCGGTGCAGAACACCTTGGCCATCGAGGCCAGCTCACCGGCCCGGGGGCCGCCGGCGTCGACCTCGGCCGCCGCCTTGTAGGCCAGCTCCCGGCCCGCTTCGATTCGGATGGCCATGTCGGCGATGAGGAACGACACGCCCTGGAACTCGTACACCGGGCGGCCGAAGGCCCGGCGCTCCAGTGTGTAGGCCAGGGCGTACTCCATGGCCGCGGTCGCCAGCCCACACGCCATCCCGGCCACGTTCGGACGGGCGAAGTCGAGCAGCTGCTGCGCCGCCCGCAGCCCCGTCTCGCCGCCGATCATGTTGTCGGCCGGCACCTCCACGTTCTCGAACGACAGGGCGGCCAGCGACGAGCCCCGCAGGCCCATCTTCTTCTCCTCCCGGATCACACTGACCCCGGGCGACTCCACCCCGTCGACCATGAACAGCCGCAGCCCCGACAAGCCCGAGCCGGGCGCCACCGTCGCCACCACGGCGAAGAAGTTGGCCACACCCCCGTTGGTGATGAAGCACTTCTCGCCGTTGATCAGGTAGGAGCCGCCCTTGTCCACGGCCTGGGTGCGGACGGCGCCGAGGTCGCTGCCGGCGTCCGGTTCGGTGGCGGCGAAGCAGCCGATGCGATGCTCGAGCAGCGGGAAGAGCCGGTCCTGCTGCTCCGGCGAACCGAGGAACCGCAACGGGATGGCGGGCCCGAAGTTCTCGAACATCTGGGCCGCGGCGGCGCTCACCCGGGAGATGTTCTCGGCCAGGATGACCCACTCCGTCGACCCCGCCTCCGCCCCGCCGTACTTGGCCGGGGTCATGAGCGACAGCCACCCCAGCTCCCGGTAGAGGTCGATGAGGTCGTGGGGGAACTCGTCGTCGTCCTCCATGCGGGCGCCAATCGGAGCGATCCGCTGCTCGGCCACCCGGCCGACCGTCTCGGCGAACAGCTCCTGCTCCGGGCTGAGGACCGGCATCGGCATCCCCTCGACTGAACACTCGTTCAGCCGAACCCTAACAGCGTTAGGACGGGAGCGTCAACGCCGGATCAGGCGACCGTGCCGTCGTCGGGCCCGGTGCCCTCCGCCGGCGGTCCGTCGGCGAGCTGGCGGGCCAACAGGGCGTCGACGGTCGCGCCCAGCTCGGCGATGCGGTGCCTGAGTTCGTGGAGCTCGTCCACCACGGAAGGCTCGTGATGGTGGGAGTGCTGGTGGCCGCCCGCACCGGGCGACGTGGCCTTCTTTCAGCAGCCTGGTTCGCCGGGATGCCCGCAGCACTCGGAGAGGGTGACGAGCTTCTTGGCGTTGTTCGTCAGCGTCTTGCGGATCTTCTTGTCCAGCGACCCGTCGTAGTCGTCGAAGTTCCTGAAGAAGTCCCGTGCGCTCGGTCCGGCCATGGCCTTCGACGTTACTCGGCGCCCGGGCGCGGCAGGATCTCCACCGTTCCGGCGCCGCCGTCGACACGGAGGCGGTCGCCGTCGCGCACGACCCGGGTGCCGTCGCGGACGTTCATCACGCAGGGGATGCCCAGCTCCCGGGCCACCACGGCGGCGTGGGACAGCTGGCCGCCGATGTCGACCACCAGGGCGCGGGCCATGAACATGAGCGACGCCCAACTCGGGTCGGTGGTGTGGGCGACGAGGATGTCGCCGGGGTCCATGTCGGCCAGCGCCGGGTCGGTCACCACCCGGGCCGGGCCGTCGACCACGCCGGGCGAGACGCCGACACCGGTGAGGTACCCGCCGTCCCCACGGTCGCCCGCCCCCTCGCGGCCCGGGGGGCCGGGGGTGTCCCCCGGAAGGACCGGGGGGCCGGGGGTGTCCCCCGGAAAGACAGGGTCGCCCATCAGCTCGTAGACCGGGTCGCCCGTCCAGAACATGGGGAGGCGCACCGTGCGGTAGCCGTCCCGGATTTCCCGCCGCTCGGCCACGAGGTCCCGGGCGTCGGCTGGCGGCGGGCCCAGGATCTCCGGCGCGGTGAGGTAGAACACGTCGTCCGGCTCGGCCAGCACCTCGTCGGCGGCCAG
>JAUZEY010000585.1 GCA_030838785.1 Actinomycetota bacterium
GCTCAAACAAGGCCGGCCTCCATCTCTGCGAGCTCGGCGGTCTCGTCGCCGAGGTAGGCCGCCCGCACGACGTCGCTGGCCACGACGGCCTCCGGCTCACCCTCGAAAATGGGGCGGCCGAAGTCGAGCACGTAGACGTAATGGCAGATCCGCATGACGAGCGCCATGTCGTGCTCCACGATGAGGAGCCCGGTGCCGCGCTCCTCGACGAGGGTCCGCAACGCGTCGCCGAACCGCTCGGTCTCGGTGTGGTCGAGACCGGAGCTCGGCTCGTCGAGCAGCAGGAGCCGGAACCCGCCGGCCACCACCCGGGCCAGTTCCACGAGGCGCCGCTGACCGGTGGAGAGGTCGGCGGGCCGGCGGTCGGCGAGGTGGGTGATGCCGCACAGCTCGAGGGCGTCGTCGGTCGCCGCCCGGATGGCGTCGCGCTCGGCGTGGCGGGCCCGGAGGTGGTGCCAGGGCCGGGAGCCGGCCAGCCCGGCCTCGCGGCCGAGGGCCACGTTCTCGCGCACGAGGAGCGAGTCGAACAGCTCCATGCGCTGGAAGGTGCGCCCGAGGCCCCGCTGGGCCCGGGCCGGCGGCGACGCCTTCGTCACGTCGTGACCGAACAGCTGGATGTTCCCGGAGGTGGGCCGCACGAGGCCGGAGCAGGCGTTGAACGTCGTGGTCTTGCCGGCACCGTTGGGCCCGATCAGCCCGGTGACCCGGCCGGGGGGCGCCGTCAGGTTGACGCCGTCCACGGCCACAAGGCCGCCGTAGCGAACGACCAGCCCTGACACGACCAGCCCGACTGTGTCTCTGGGCGGCTTCGCCGCCCCCGCCCGGCCTCCGCCGGGCTCCTCCGAGCATGGGGCCCCTACCCCATGCCGGCCGTCGTCGCTGAACGCGCTCATCGGGCCCCTCCTACCGGCTGCAGGCTGACAGTACGGGCGGCGGGCCCGACCAGCCGCTCCCGGGCCTGGAGGGCCCGGCGGGCGAACCAGGCGTCGAGCGAGCCCTGGGACGAAGCGGCGACGAGCACGGCGGTCAGCCCGAACCCGACCTGGAGGGCGTCGGCGATGTGCGGGTTGCCGGCGTAGCCGGGAACGACGAAGAGGAGCACAGGGGCCAGGAACGCCGCTGGCACGATGCGGGGACCGGCCACCACGAGCACGGCCAGGAGGGTGAGCGACTGCGTGGCGGGGAAGCTGAACCCGCCGACCCGGCCGAAGAGCCCGGCGAAGGCGGCACCGCTGATGCCGGCCATGGCCGCCGAGAGGCAGAAGACGATCACCAGCGAGACGTTGGTGTTCGCCCCGAGCGTCGACAGCGCCACCGGCGCGTCGCCGAGGCCCCGCAGCAGCCGCCCCAGCCGGCTCCGCTCGACGACGACCACGACCAGCGTGCCGGCCAGCGCCAACGCCAGCAGGACGTAGTAGTACCGGACGTCGGACGTGAACCCCGCCGGCCGGGGGGTGGCCAGCTGCTGGCCGACGCCGAAGACGTAGCTCTTGGTGTAGAAGAACTGCGCCAGGAAGATGCCGAAGCCGAGCGTGGCCAACCCCAGGTAGAGGCCCGACAGGCGGATGGCCGGGACAGCGATCAGAAGGCCGACGGGCACCGTCCCGACGCCGGCCAGGACGAGCGCCACCGGCCAGGGCAGACCCCAGGTCAGCAGGTGCCCGAAGGCCGCCGCCCCGACGGCGGCGAACCCCACGTGGCAGAGCGAGATCTGGCCGGAGAGCCGCACGAGAAGCCCGAGGGACAGGAACAGCACGACCTGCGACATCGCCGTGTTCCACAGCGCCAGGCGGGCGCCGACCACGTGGGGCAGCACCAGCGCGAACACGAGCGCCAACGCCGAGACCGTCCGCCGGGACCGCAGCGACAGGCGGCTGGGCGGCGCGGCCCGGGCCTTGACCTGCCGGCCGAGGTCGACGAGGCGGCCCTTCGGGGTGACGAGCAGGACGATGAAGAGGACGAGGAACGGGATGTTGAGGTCGAGCCCGACCAGGGCCGGGATCCTGGTCGCTTCCTTGGAGATCAAGGCCTGCGCCATGCCGATGGCGAGACCGCCGGCGAACGCACCGGGCAGGCTGGTGAAGCGGGCGAGGGCGGCGGCCCCGAAGGCCTGCACGATGAGCAGCGCCAGGACGTCGACCTGGACCTGCTGCTGGACGGAGGCGAAGAGCACGCCCGAGACAGCGGCGAAGATGCTGCCGAGCATCCAGGCGTGGCGGCGGACCCGGGTGGGGTTCTCGCCGGTGACGTCGAGGAGGGCGGCGTCGTCGACGACGGCCCGCACGGCCAGACCGAGACGGGTGGTCCGGAACAACACGAACAGCCAGGCGGCGGCAACGACGCCGAGCCCCAGGGTGATCAGGTTCTCGACGCTGACGGAGACGCCCTGGATGGAGAACACCTTCGCCTGCGGGAGGAAGGGGGCGAAGACCCGGGCCTCTTCCCCGTAGATCAGGACGATCACGGCCCGGACCCCGACGAGGAGCCCGATCGTGCCGACGATCTTGTAGGTGACGGCCACTTCGGCCAGGGCGGCGGCGAACCGTTCCAGCACGAGGCCGATGACCACCCCGAACCCCACCACGGCGATGAGGGCGGCCACCGGCCAGGGAAGCCCCTGCTGGCTGTGGAGGGTGTAGAAGAGGAAGGCGGCCATGGCCGAAACGGCGCCGTGCCCGAAGTTGAACAGCCCGGACGTCTTGTAGGTCAGGACGAGGCCCATGGCCGAGATGCCATAGACAGCGCCGGAGGTGATGCCGAAGACGAGGAACGGCAGGAACGCTTTCATGCCGCGCACACCCCGCAGGGGACGAGCCCGGCGCCGTCCGCCTCGCCGGGCTGGACGGGCAGGACGGGCTTGCCGGCGGCGAGCGGGCAGGCGGGACGGTGGAAGCGGGTCATTCCCGGGGCCGTGACGAGGCGGCCGGGATCCTGGCCGACGAAGGCGCCGAGGGCAGCGCCAGTCGGCGCCACGCCCGACGCACCGGCCGAGCGGCGACGCTCGGCACCGGCCGCCAGCAACGGGAGGACCTCACGGCGCAGGCGGCGGACCCGGCGGAGCCCCGCCAGCAGCCAGGTCACGAGGCCGAGCAGGGCGACCGTTGTGGCGGCGACGCCGAGGGACGCCCACGGCAGCTGGTCGGGCCAGTCCGGCTGGTCGCTGGCGCCGTACCACGTCAGGGCCAGGCCGGTCAGGCCGGCGGCGGCCAGCCCGGCGGCCCGGAGCACATCGCCGGTCCGCCAGGGGGCATCGGCGCCGAGGACGGCGGCCCGGACCTCGGCCGATGCGGGGGCCGGGGCCGTAGGCGTCGCCGAGGCCGTAGGCGTCGCCGAGGCCGTAGGCGTGGCCGGGGCTGCGGCCGGGGCCGGGCTCGGCGTGAAGCTCATCGCCCGGTCCCGCCGGTTGTGGCCGGGGTGGCGTCGGCGCGGTCGCCGTCCGGGGCCGACTCGCCCAGGATCAGCCGCAGCGCCCGCAGCTC
>JAUZEY010000586.1 GCA_030838785.1 Actinomycetota bacterium
TGCGACGCGTTGCGCAGACGCTGGTGGGCCCGGTGCAGCCGCAGCCGCCCGTCCTCGTCGAGCTCATCAGGCCTCATGCGGCCCGAGCCTACGGGCAGCCGTGGACCCAGGTGCCCTGGTACCCCCCGAAGCCGGTCGCGCCAGGGGCAATCCCGTCGAAGGTGAGGCGGCCTCCCGAGCAGCGGAAGGTCGGATCGCCGTCACCGCCCATGATGTCGGTGTCGATGTGGAGCACGCTGGTGGCGCCGTCGATGACGAACCGCTCCGAGAAGTGGAGAGTTCCGCGGCTCTTGTCCGGGACGTATGCCCCGATGAAGGTCTCGTCGAGGGTCCCCCGCATGCCACCGGTGGCGGCGTCATACCGGCCGATGACGTCGTAGTGGGTCACGCCCGTCCACGACCCCTCCCAGGTCGAACTGCCGACGCAGGAGAAGTCCCCCGTCGACGGCTCATAACGGGTGAAGACGCAGTTGACGACCTGGGCCCACGAACCGCCCACGGTCGAGGTGGTGATGCCAGCCGGCCCGGCGGCGGCATCAGCCCGGCCCGGGAGGGCGCTGGCGCCGAGCAGGACGAGGATCGTGACCAGGCTCCGACGCTTCATGGCCTCCTCTTTCGTCAGGATCGGCTCAATCATTGCCGACGGGCTGCGGTCCGTCTGTCGGGCCGGCGACAGTCCGGGGCACGCCGGCGCGACACCGGCGAGACCCTTAAGACCGGCGGCCGGACGGCCGATATGGGAGGCATGTTCGGGTTCACCGCTCCGCGGCGTGAGGTGTACGGCCTCGGCCTCGGCGTCATGCTCCTGGCCAACCTGGCTGGGGGTGCGGCCGTCGTCGTCGCCCGGGCCAGCGGCCCGGAGACGCCTTCGGCCCCCGCCGGTGCGACCGGCCCCGGGGTCGTCGAGAAGCCCCTCGCCGGTCCGTCCGGCGCCTCGCCGGTGACGGCGGCGACCGACCGCGCCCCCTCGAGCGCCGGGTCGTCCGACTGTGGCACCGGCACCGCCACCGCCCGGGCCGTGCTCGACCAGACCGGGACCGGCTACGTCCTGCGGGCGACCGTGGTCAACGACAGCAACCGCACGGTGGAGCTGGACCGGCTGGCCGTACGGGCGGTCTACGCCGAAGGCGCCCGCACCTACAGCGCCGCCGCCTCCGGCCACTGGGTCTCCCCCGGCGGGGCCGAGACCGACTTCGCCCTCCCCGACAGCGCCTGGCCCGTCCGCCCGGTCAGCTTCGCCGTCACCGACTTCGCCTTCCACACCGCCGGCCGGCCGGGCTGCGCCGCCCGCTGAGCCGCCCGCCGGCTGAGCCGCCCGCCTGTCGTCAGCGCCGGGCCCGGACGACCGGCGCGCCGAGCCCGGCGAGGACGAAGGTCGTCACTTCGACCGTGACCCGCTCGCTGTCGAGGTGGTTGTCGGCCACCAGGTAGTGGGTGGCGGCGGTGGAGATCGCGCCGTAGACCGCCGACGCCGTCGTCTCCGGGTCCCCGACCGGCCGCAGTGACCCGTCGGCTTCGCCCTCGGCCAGGAGGCGGCGGACGGGGTGGTGGAAGGCAGCCTGGATGGCGGCGGAGATCTCCGGGATGCGGCCCGCCCGCCCCAGGTCGGCCAGCAGCGCCCGGCAGGTGGCGGGGTGGCGGGCCATGACGTCGATCTTGGCCCGGACCACCGCGGCCAGCCGGTCGCGGGCCGGCGCCGCCCCGGAGGCGGCCGCGGCCACCGCATCGGCCATGTCGCCCAGCATGCGGCGCAGGAGCCAGGCGAGGATGTCCTCCTTGCCGGCGAAGTAGTAGTAGAGCGTGGCCCGGGGGATGCCGGTCGCTTCGGCCAGGTCCTCGATGCGGGTCTGGTCGAAGCCCTGGTCGGCGAAGACCCGCGCCGCGGCGTCCAGGCGCTCGGCCATGCTTTCCGGAACTGCTCGCATGACAGGTATCCCCCCCAAGAGAACTCTGAGTTTGGAATATTCGTCCAGAGTGTCCAGAATCGGCAAGATGCAGACCGAGAACGAGGGCCAGTACCTCTTTCCGCACAGCTGGGAGGGGGAGGGCGAACGCCTGACCTCGCTGGCGGGTGGGTTCGATCCGATCAGCAAGCGGCACCTGGCGCCGCTCGGCCTCGCCCCCGGCTGGCGTTGTCTCGAGGTCGGGGCCGGGACCGGCAGCATCGCCCGGTGGCTCTCGGAGGTCGTCGGCCCGAAGGGGAGCGTGCTGGCCACCGACCTCAGCCTGGATCTCATGGAGGGGCTGGAGGCCGACAACCTCGAGCTCCGCCAACACGACATCGTGCGCGATCCCCTCCCGGAGGGAGAGTTCGACCTCATCCACTGCCGGCTGGTGCTGGAGCACCTCCCCGCCCGGCTCGACGCGCTGGCGAAGATGGTCCGGGCGCTGGCCCCCGGAGGCTGGTTGGTCGTCGAGGACTTCTGCTTCCGGGGTCAGCACGCCACGGATCGGCGGGGGGCGGCGACGATCGGCACCCTGCTCCGGTTCGTCTCCCTCGTCATGCAGCAGAACGGCTGGGACTCCCGGTGGGCGCCCCGGCTCCCGATCCACCTCCGCCGCGCCGGTCTCACCGAGATCGGTGCCGAAGGCACGCAGCTCATGCTGATCGGCGACACGCCGAGCGTCGACTGGGCGCGGCCGAGCCTGGCCCGGATGCGGGGCCTGGTCACGGGCGGCGGGCCGGAATTGAAGCCGAGCCCCGTCCAGAAGGTGATGGCCGCCGCGCCGCCGCTGCAGCGCCTCGTCACGCGCCAGCTCGACGGGCTGGAGCGGCTGCTGACCGACCCCGACTTCTGCTACGTGGTCCCGACGTTTGTCAGCGCCTGGGGCCGCCGCCCGCGGGCGGCGGTCTGAAGCCGGTCAATCGGGCGGCCGGACGACGAGGATCTCGACCTCGAAGCGGCCGCCGGGTGCTTCGTAGATCACCTTCTCGCCCGGGGCGTGGCCGAGGAGGGCCTTGCCCAGCGGGGAGCCGGGCGAGATGACGTCGTAGCCGCGCCCCTTCTCCTCGATGGAGCCGATCAGGTAGGTCGACGTCTCGTCGTCGTCCTCCATGCGGACCTCGACCACGGTGCCCGCCTCGATCTTGTCGGCCTTGGTGGACTCCACCACGACGGCGGTCTTCAGGATGGCCTCGAGCTGGCGGACCCGGGCCTCGTTGTGGCCCTGCTCGGTCTTGGCCG
>JAUZEY010000009.1 GCA_030838785.1 Actinomycetota bacterium
TGATGGCCTCCTTCTCAGGGATCGGATCGTGTTGATGTCTGAGTTCTTTCCCGGCGTCTGAAGGGGTGGTGAGCCGAACCTGAAAATTCCCTCATCGGGCATTTGTGTCGCCGCGCCTTGACCTCAAGCTCGCTTGAGGTCTTAACGTCGCTGGAAGGTCCTGCCGATACAGGCAGAGACGGGACCAACCAGGGGAGTTCGGCGCGCGATGGACATGGGATTCAGCCACTGGATGGCGCTGGAGAGCGCCATGCACGGCGAGCGCTCGAAGCGCTCGTTCAGCCGGGGGACGCTGCGGCGCATCGTGGCCTTCGCCCGGCCGCACCGGAGGGCGCTGATCGCCTTCCTGATCCTGTCGGTCATCTCCGCCGTGCTGGCGGTGGCGACGCCGGTGCTGGCCGGCTGGGTCGTCGACGACATCATCAAGCACAAGGCCGAAGGGCGGGTGCTGTTCCTGGCCGGGCTCATCGCCGCCGTGGCCGTCCTCGACGCCGTGATCGGCGTCGCCGAGCGGTGGCAGTCGTCCCGCATCGGCGAGGGCCTCATCCTCGACCTCCGCCGGGCGGTCTTCGGCCACATCCAGCGGATGCCGGTGGCCTTCTTCACCCGCACCCGCACCGGTGCACTCGTCAGCCGGCTCAACAACGACGTGATCGGGGCCCAGCGGGCCTTCACCTGGACCCTGTCCGGCGTCGTCTCCAACGTCATCACCCTGTTCCTCACGCTGGCGGTGATGCTGCGCCTGTCGTGGTCGATCACCCTGCTGTCGCTGATCCTGCTGCCGCTGTTCGTCATTCCGGCCAAGCGGATGGGGTCCCGTCTCGCCCACCTGCAACGGGAGGCGGCCGACCACAACGCCGCCATGACCACCCAGATGACCGAGCGGTTCTCCGCCCCCGGCGCCACGCTGGTCAAGCTGTTCGGCCGTCCCGCCCGGGAGGAGGCCGAGTTCGGCGCCCGGGCCGAGCGGGTGGCCGAGATCGGTGTCCGCACCGCCATGGGCCAGTGGATCTTCCTCACCGCCCTGTCGATCGTCTCGTCGCTGGCGCTGGCCCTGGTGTACGGCCTCGGCGGCTGGCTGGCGCTGCGGGGCCGCCTCGAGGCCGGCACCGTCGTCACGCTCGGCCTGCTCCTCACCCGGCTCTACGCCCCGCTCACGGCGCTGGCCAGCGCCCGGGTCGACGCCATGACCGCCATCGTCAGCTTCGAGCGGGTGTTCGAGGTGCTCGACCTCGAGCCGCTGATCACCGAGAGACCCGACGCGGTCCGGGTGCCGGACGGCCCGGTGGCCCTGGAGGTGGCCGACGTGCGCTTCGCCTACCCGTCCGCCGAGCGGGTTTCGCTGGCCTCGCTGGAGGAGGTCGCCACCCTCGACACCCGCAGCGGCGTCGAGGTCCTCCACGGCGTGTCGTTCCGGGTCGAGCCCGGCCAGCTCGTGGCCCTCGTGGGTTCGTCGGGAGGGGGGAAGTCGACGATCGCCTCGCTCGTGCCCCGCCTCTACGACGTCGACTCCGGCGCGGTGCGCCTGTCGGGCGTCGACGTGCGCGACCTGTCGTTCGAGTCGCTGCGGGAGACGCTCGGGATGGTGACGCAGGACGGGCACCTGTTCCACGACACGATCCGCGGGAACCTCCTCTTCGCCGCTCCGGAGGCCGGCGAGGACGAGGTGTGGGACGCGCTGCGCAAGGCCCGGCTCGCGGCGCTGGTGGAGTCGCTCCCCGACGGCCTCGACACCGTGGTGGGGGAGCGGGGCTACCGCCTCTCCGGCGGGGAGCGCCAGCGGCTGACCATTGCCCGCCTGCTGCTGGCGAAACCCCGGGTGGTGATCCTCGACGAGGCCACCGCCCACCTCGACTCCACCTCGGAGGCCGCGGTGCAGGCGGCGCTGGTCGAGGCCCTGGCCGGCCGGACGGCGCTGGTCATCGCCCACCGCCTCTCCACCATCCGGGCTGCCGACGCCATCGTCGTCATCGAGGACGGGCAGGTGGCCGAGCGCGGCACCCACTCCGAGCTCCTCGCCCTGGGCGGCCGCTACGCCGAGCTCTACCGCACCCAGTTCGAAGACGACGCCCCGGCCGAAGCGGTCGCATAAAGAACTTTTCATCCCCACTTCAAGCTCCTTTCAGGTGCCGGGGAATTCAAAGACCCGACAGGGTCAGCGAAGACCCCGACCTGAAGGAGCACGAGATGCGCACGACCACCACCGCCCGGATCGGAGCCACCGGCGCCGGCGTCATGCTGGCGCTCGGCATCTTCGCCGCCGCCCCGTCGGCGGGCGCCACCGGCACGCACGGCACGAACTCCGCCGACGCGACCTGCTTCAGCGCCACCGGTCACACCCAGGGCCGGTCGCACTCCGACCCCGACGGCATGAGCAACGGCGGCGCCGACAAGCCGGGCTGCACCGGCGGGTTCGACGCCGACCGTGACGGCAACAACGGCTGCGGCAACGACGCCGACCGTGAGGACGACAACAACGGCTGGTGCGGCCGCAAGCCGAAGCCGGACCAGGCCCCGGACGGCGCCGGGTTGGAGCCCACCTCGACCAGCACGACTTCGACGTCGACCACGACCACCACGACCGGCGCGGTCACACCGGGGACGGTGGGCGCCCGGACCGCCGAACCCACCGACTGCCAGGTCGACCCCAAGGAAGCCATCGGCTGCACCGCGACCGCCCAGGCGGCCGGAACCGGGGCGCACCTCTCGGCCGCCACGACCAGCGGGTCGACGACCCCGGCGGCGGCGGGCGTGGCCGCCACCGACAACGCGGCGACCGGAGCGGGCACGACCGGCGGCGCCGGCGCCGTCGCCACCCCGCCGGCCACCGCCCCCGCCACCGAGGTGCTGGGCGAGACGCTCTCCCGGCCCAGTGCCCTGGCCCGCACCGGCGCCGGTGTGGGCGGCATGGCGCTCCTCGGTGTCGTGCTGTGCGGCAGTGGCCGCCTCGCTGTCCTCGCCCGCCGGCTCCTGCGCATCGGCTAGCGGACGAGGACGGAGGCCTTCACCGGCCTCCGAACGCCCGCCGCCGCTTTCGCGGAGAGCGGCGGTGCGGGCCGACAGGCCCGAAGCGCCGGGTGGACCGGGCCGTCCACCCGGCGTTTGGCGCGCCCGCCATCCGGTCTACGTACCATGGCGGGCGTCGAGCCCTGACCAGACCGGAGAGCCCGTGACCGCACGCAGCCGTTCGAAGTTCATCGATCCGCCGATCGCCGAGTACGCCCTGGACCACACCAGCGGGCCCGACGAGGTCCAGCTCGACCTGCAGCGCATCACCGCCGAGCGGACGGGCCAGGCGGCCGGCATGCAGATCGGCGACGACCAGGCCGTCCTGCTCGAGATCCTGGCCCGGGCCATCGGCGCCCGCCGGGCGGTGGAGATCGGCACCTTCACCGGCTACTCGTCGCTGGCGCTGGCCCGGGGGATGGGGCCGGACGGGCGGCTGCTGTGCCTGGACATCAGCGAGGAGTGGACGGCCATCGCCCGGGAGCACTGGGACAAGGCCGACGTCGCCGACCGCATCGAGCTTCGTATCGGCCCCGCCCTCGACGCGCTGCAGGCACTGCCGCTCTACGAGTACTTCGACCTCGCCTTCGTCGACGCCGACAAGAGCGGGTACGGCGCCTACTACGACGAGCTGCTGCCCCGGATGCGCACCGGCGGGCTGCTCATGTTCGACAACACGTTGTGGAGCGGCGCCGTCCTCGACGACAAGGACGACAGCGACGACACGGTCGCCATCCGGGCCCTCAACGACCGCATCGCCGCCGACCCCCGGGTGCGGGCCGTGCTCCTCCCCATCGGCGACGGCCTGACCATCACCCAGCGCCTCTGACCCTCAGGCGGGCATGACGACGGTCTTGATGCGGGTGCACTCGTCGATCGAGTAGCCCAGGCCCTCCCGGCCGATCCCGGAATCGGGCTTGAAGCCGCCGAAGGGGAAGTGGCCGACGCCGTGGGCGGGGGCGTCGTTCACGTGGACCATGCCGCACTCCAGGGCGTGGGCCGCCTTCCAGGCCTGGTCCAGGTTCGTGGTGAACACCGCCGAGTCGAGGCCGTAGCGGGACCGGTTGGCCAGGGCGATGGCGGCGTCGAGATCCGCCACCCGCACCAGGGTCAGGACCGGGCCGAACGTCTCCTCCCACACGATCTCGGCCTCCGGCGAGACGTCGCCGAGCACGGTCGGCTGGTGGTAGGTCCCGTCCACCTCACCGCCGAGGAGGACCTCGGCGCCCCGACCCGTGGCCTCTTCCACCAGCCGTTGCACCGCTTCCGCCGCCTTGGCGTTGACCAGCGGGCCGACCTGGACGCCGTCCGCCCGGGGATCGCCGACCGTCCACTCCGCCGCCTCGTCGACGGCCCGCTTGGCGAAGGCGTCGTAGACCGAGTCCTCCACCAGCACCCGGCTGACGGCGTCGCAGCGCTGGCCGGCGTTCTTGAACGCTCCGGTCAGCGTCTTGTCGACGGCCAGGTCGAGGTCGGCGTCGGCCAGGACGACGGCGGCGGCGTTGCCGCCCAGCTCCAGGTGCATCGGCTTGGGGCCGGCCAGGCGGGCGATGCGCCGGCCGACGGCGGTCGAGCCGGTGAAGGAGATCATCGAGATGTCGTCGTGCTCGGCCAGGAGGTCGCCGATCTCGCCCCCCGGCCCGGTGATCACGTTGAGGACGCCGGCGGGGAGGCCGGCCTCTTCCAGGACCCGGGCGAAGAGCACCAGCGGCAACGGGTCGTCGGACGGCGCCTTGGCCACGACCGTGTTCCCGGCCGCCAGGGCGGGGATGATCTTCGACGCGGCCAGGAACAGCGGGTAGTTGAACGGGCCGATGGCGGCCACGGTGCCGACCGGCTCCCGCATCACGATGCCGGTCTTCCCCAAGGTGTCGGGGATCCAGTCGCCGGGGAGGTACTCGCCGAAGATCTTGCGGACCTCCTCCCGGGCGAGGCCGAGCCGCTCCTTCGTGGCGTTGGCCTCGGACTTCGCCTGGCTCGGGGTCTTGCCGAGATCGGCCACGATGACGTCGACGAAGGTGTCGAGGTGCTCGGCCACGATCCCGGCGGCGTGCTCGCACAGCTCGAGCCGTT
>JAUZEY010000033.1 GCA_030838785.1 Actinomycetota bacterium
CGTCCGCCCGCCCCGGCGCTATCTGTCGCCCGCCGGGCAGTTCCTGGAGCACTCGCCGTACTGCGAGCGCGACCTGCGGGCGCCGGCGGAGCCGCTGCTGGTCGACGACGGCGAGACCCCGGTGCTCGTCCGCGCCCGGGACGGCCTCACCCGCTACACGTACCGCCACCACCCCTTCGACGTCGTCGGGTGGGACGGGTGCCTCTACCCCTGGGCCTTCAACATCGGCGACTTCGAGCCGATCGTGGGCCGCCTGCACCAGCCCCCGCCCGTCCACCAGACCTTCGAAGGGCCCAACTTCGTGGTCTGCTCCTTCGTGCCGCGCCTGTTCGACTTCCACCCCGAGGCGGTGCCGGTGCCCTACAACCACGCCAACGTCGACTCCGACGAGGTGCTGTTCTACGTGGGGGGCGACTTCATGTCCCGGAAGGGTTCGGGGATCGGGCTCGGGTCGATCAGCCTCCATCCGGCCGGGTTCATCCACGGCCCCCAGCCCGGCAGCGTCGAGGCGGCCACCGGCAAGGCCGGCACCGACGAGGTGGCGGTGATGGTCGACACGTTCCGGCCGCTCGGTCTGGGCGCCGCCGCCCGGGAGACGGAGGACCCGGAGTACGCCTGGACGTGGGCCCGGGGCCTCGACCGGGCATGAACGCCGTCGACCGCTGGCCGCCCGTCCCCGACGGGTCCCCGTTCGGGGTGGCCAACCTCCCGTTCGGGATCTTCTCCCAGCCCGAGCCCGCCGCCCGGGGTGGGTTCCGGCGGATCGGGGTGGCCGTCGGCGACAACGTCCTCGACCTCTCGCCCCTCTTCGGCGACGACTGCTTCGCCGCTCCGACTCTCGACGGGTTCCTGGCCCGGGGCCGCCGGATGTGGAGCGGGACCCGGGCCCGGATCACCGAGCTGCTGACCGACCCCCACTACCAGGGGGCCGTCTCGCCCCACCTCCTGCCCCGGTCCGAGGTGGTGCTGCACCTCCCGTTCACGGTGGCCGACTACGTCGACTTCTACTGCTCGCTCGACCACGCCTCGAACGTGGGCCGCATCTTCCGGCCCGACGCCGAACCGCTCCTGCCCAACTGGCGCCACCTCCCGGTCGGCTACCACGGCCGGGCCGGGACGGTCGTGGTGTCCGGCACCCCGGTCGTGCGGCCCTCCGGCCAGCGGCGCCCGCCGGGGGCGGAGACGCCGATGTTCGGCCCGTCGGTCCGGCTCGACATCGAGGCCGAGGTCGGCTTCGTCGTCGGCGTCGGGTCCCCGCTGGGGGAGCCCGTCCCCATCGAGGCCTTCGCCGACCACGTCTTCGGCGTGGTGCTCCTCAACGACTGGAGCGCCCGCGACATCCAGGCCTGGGAGTCCCAGCCGCTCGGCCCCTTCCTCGGCAAGTCGTTCGCCACCTCGATCTCGCCCTGGGTCGTCCCGCTCGAGGCCCTGGCCGCCGCCCGGGTCAAGGGCCGGGCCCAGGACCCGGCGCCACTCCCGTACCTCCGGCGGACGGAACCCTGGGCCCTCGACCTGTCGATCGAGGTGGCCCTGAACGGGACGGTCGTCTCCCGCCCGCCCTTCGCCACCATGTACTGGACGCCGGATCAGATGCTGGCCCATCTCACCGTCAACGGAGCCTCGACCCGCACCGGCGATCTCTACGGCTCAGGCACCGTGTCGGGCCCCGACCCGTCCCAGCGGGGCTCGCTCATCGAGCTCACCTGGAACGGCACGGAGCCTCTGGTCCTGGCCGACGGCTCGACGCGTTCCTTCCTGGAAGACGGCGACACGGTCACCATGTCCGCCACCGCCCCCGCCGCCGACGGCACCCGCCTGACCCTCGGCGAGGTGACCGGCACGATCCACCCCGCCCGCCCGACCCCCTGAGCCCACCGGTCTTCATTCCGGCGTTCGTTTACCGGGATGGTGCGGAAATGGAACGCCGGTTGGGGCACGCGCCGTCCGTGGACGAGTCCCCGTCCCGATGACCCCGGTTCGGTATCGGAGAGCGGCGGGGACGGCCGGTATCTTGCGGCCCATGAGCACGGCGTTCGAGCGGGCGGTGAGGGCGGTTCTACCGCTCGATCCCGCAGCCATGGCCGAGGCACGGGCGCGCCAGGACCGGCTGACCAAGCCCCGGGGAGCGCTTGGGCGGCTCGAGGCGCTGAGCGTGCAGCTGGCCGGGATCGCCGGGGTGTGCCCTCCGCCGGTTCCGTCGCCGGCGGCGGTGGCGGTGTTCGCCGCCGACCACGGCGTGGTGGCCGAGGGTGTGACGCCCTGGCCGCAGGAGGTCACCGCCCAGATGGTGGCCAACTTCGTCTCCGGCGGCGCCGCCATCAACGTACTGGCCCGGGCGGCCGGCGCCTCGGTGACCGTCGTCGACGTCGGCGTGGCCACCCCGCTGCCCCCCGCCTGCGACGGCGCCCCCGGCCTCCTCCGCCATCCCCTGGGTCCCGGCACCGCCAACCTGGCCGTCGAGCCGGCCATGGACCTGGCCACCTGCCGGTCGGCGCTGGACCTCGGCGCCCAGTTGGCCGCCGACCTGGTCGCCGGCCGCCCGCCCCTCGGTGCCGACCCGTCGGGCGGCGACCCGTCGGGCGGCGACCCGTCGGGTGCTGGTCCGCCCGGGGCGGGTTCGCCAGAGGCTGGACCGGCCGGCGCCGGTCAGTCGCATGCCGGGCCTCACGGGGGCGCCCGGGCGCTGGTGACGGGGGAGATGGGGATCGGGAACACGACGGCGGCGGCGGCGCTGGTGGCGGCGTTCACCGGGAGGGCGGCGACGGAGGTCACCGGCCGGGGAACGGGAGTCGACGACGCCGGGCTGGCCCGCAAGACGGCTGTCGTGGAGCGGGCCCTCGCCCGCCACGCCGGCGCGGTCGCCACCGGTCCGCTCGAGACCCTGGCCGCCCTCGGCGGCTACGAGATCGCCGCCCTGGCCGGGTTCATCGTCGGCGGCGCCGCCGCCGGGGTCCCCGTCCTCGTCGACGGCCTGATCGCCGACGCCGCCCTGCTGGCCGCCGATCGGCTGGTCCCCGGCGCGGCCGCCCGCTGCATCGCCGGCCACCGGTCGGTCGAGCCGGGGGCGGCGGCGGTGCTCGAGGAGCTCGGGCTGGCGCCCGTCCTCGATCTCGACCTCCGGCTCGGCGAGGGCAGCGGTGCCTGCCTGGCCCTCCCGATCGTCGAGGCGGCGGCGCGGATCCTGGCCGAGATGGCGACCTTCGACGCTGCCGGAGTCACCGACAAGGAGCGCTGAGCGCCTCAACCTCGGCTCGAGCTTGAAGCTTCCCGGCGGCGGCCACCCGGTTTCGGCGGCGAGGCGCGAACGGCAACCAGCGGCAGCGTCAGGGCAGGTCGCCGCCGGTGAGCGGGCTGTTCGGCCTATCCCGGAAGGACCGGAAGCGACGGCGGTGGATGGACGAATCGGCCACCCAGACCGATCGCCGTGCCGTCGGAGGGCGGGGCGTCGCCCACCACCCGGGTGGTGCCCACGGTGACGTTGGCCTGGGGGCTGTCGCCGAAGCCGACCCCGACGACGCCGCCGTTCGCGCCCTGACCGGCCGAAACCGACGCCGCCACCAGCGGCTCCGGACCCGGACCGCCCTTGGGGGCCGGCGGAGACCCGTTGCCGTCCGGCGACGAACCAGCGCCGGAGCCGTCGCTGCAGGCCGAGCCCGAGCCGTGGTCGCCGGAACCGGAGTCGGTGCCGCCGGAGCACGGGCGCGGCCCCTCCGACGGGGGCGTCCCCGGCGGTGCGGGTGAGGCCGCCCCGGACGCCGCGGACCGGCCGGTGGGCGATTGTGCGGCGCTCGAGCCACGGGCGGCGGCGTCGGCGTTCGCCAGGCGGGCGGAGGGGGACGCCGGGCGTCCACCCAGGGCCGCCGCAGACGGGCGGA
>JAUZEY010000040.1 GCA_030838785.1 Actinomycetota bacterium
TCGGGGACGGGGGCGGATCCGACCCCGCCCGTCCGCCGGCCCCCGAGCCGACGCACGCCGAGCGGGCCCGCACGCTGGTGGCCGGCGTCAACCGGGGCGTCCTGTCGACGGTGGCTCTCGACCCGCCCGGGGGTCCGGGGGTGCCCCCCGGAGTGGCCGGGTACCCGTTCGGCTCCGTGGCCACCTACGCCATCGACGACGCCGGCCGGCCCATCGTCTTCGTCTCGACCATGGCCGAGCACACCCGCAACGCCGCCGCCGACCCGCGGGCCAGCCTGATCGTCACCGAGGCCTTCCCGGACGGGAGCGACCCCCTGGCGGCGGGCCGGGTCACCCTCATCGGGGACCTCCTCGAGGTGGCGGGCGCCGAGCGGCCGGCGGTGCGTGACCGGTACCTCGCCGCCAACCCGGCCTCGGCGTACTACATCGACTTCGGCGACTTCTCGTTCTGGCGCCTGGAGGTTCGCAGCGTCCGCTACGTCGGCGGCTACGGCCGGATGAGCTGGGTGGAGGCAGGCGACTACGCCGCGGCCGAGGCCGACCCCCTGGCCGGGGAGCCGGCCGTGGGGATCCTGGAGCACATGAACGCCGACCACGGCGACTCGCTCGTCCTCATGGCCCGGGTGCTCGGCGGCCGGGACGACGCCCTCGAGGCGGTCATGACCGCCGTCGACCGCTACGGGTTCGACGTGGTGGTGGGCGGGCCGAGCGGGCGGGCGGCGCTGCGGCTGGGCTTCGACGAACCGGTGGCGACGGCGGCGGCGGTCCGCCCGGCCATGGTCCGGTTGGTGGAGCGAGCCCGTCAGCCGGACTGAATCACCGCGGGCTCAAGCAGCAAAAGGGAGGGCCGCCTTGTCGGCGGCCCTCCCGTATGTCTTTCGGGAAATGCGGTTAGAGGACTTCGCGTTCGCGGGTCACGACCCGATCCTCGCGGCGGTTGGGTCCCCACGACCCCAAGATGAACAGCGAGAACAGCAGTCCGATGCCTCCGACGATCATCAGGATGACCCCGATCGTGTTGAGGTTGAACCCGCTGGTGTGGACGGTCACGGCAAAGTCGAGGATCGCTCCGATGGCGATGAGCAGCAAGCTCACTCCGATACCCATGGCTATGGACCTCCCGGTCAATTGCGATCGGGGTGGAGGATCTCTCAGCCCCGCATTTCTCTTGCCGGGCATGTACCCGTCCTGAGCACGGGGAAACGAAAGGGCCGATGGACTGTCCGATTCGTCCTATTCGCCGGTCGGAAGGGGCTCCAGCTCGTCCAATTGACCCTGGACCGGGATGGCCATTTCGACGTCCCAGCTGTCGTCGTCGAGGGCCTCGCGGTAGGCGGTCCGGCGCAGCTCGGCCAGGCGGCGGCGACGGGCCAACCGGGCCCGGCGGCGTCGCTCGGCCCGGCGGCGCACCACCATGACGACCCCGCCGGTGCAGGCCGCGATGAGGAGGAGAACGGTCAGCAGCCGGGAGGCGCCGCCCCCGCCGACCGGGCGGTGCTCGGCCACCGGCTGGGCGCTCGCCGCCCTGACGGCCTTCCGTCCCGCCGACTTGGCCGCCTTCCCGGTCGCCTTGCCGGGGACGAGGGTGGCCGGCTCCGGGGCCCGGAAGGCCTGGACCCGCACCGGCGGGAGGACCACCCCGGCGCCGGGAGCGTCGGCCGGGGTGGCGAAGCCCTTGTCCATGAGGGTGGAGGCGACGCCGTACGTGTCGTCGGCGTTCATCACGACGGAGATCATCGTGCGGCCGTCCCGGGTCGCCGTCCCCACGAAGGTGTGCCCAGCCAGGGCCGTGTAGCCCGTCTTGAGCCCGGTGGCGCCGGCGTAGCGGGCCAGCAGCTTGTTGTGGTTGTAGAGGACGTGCGACTTCCCGTCGGGCCCGTCGAAGCTGTACTTGGGGGTGCCGGCCATCCCCGTCAGGTCGGGCACGGCCAGGACGTTCCGGGCGGCGATGGCCAGGTCGTAGGCGCTGACGCGGCTGCCGCCCCCGAAGGCCGAGGCGTCGTCGAAGCCGGCCGGGTCGGCGAAACGGCTGTCGACCATGCCGTAGCGGACGGCGGCGTTGGTCATGTCGTCGGCGAAGGCGGCCAGGGTGCCGGAGGCGGCCTCGGCCAGGGCGTAGGCGGCGTCGTTGGCCGACACCATCATGAGGGAGTGCATGGTGGCGTCGAGGGTCCAGCGCTCGCCGGCCACCATGCCGATCCGCATGGCCGCCTGACCGGCGGCGCCGGCGCTCACCGTGAACGTGGCCTCCCTGGCCAGTTTCTCGGTCGCCACCAGGGCGGTCATGAGCTTGGTGGTGCTCGCCGGGGGGAGCGCCTCGTGCTCGTCGAAGGCGTCGAGGACCTTGCCGGTGTCGGCGTCGACGAGGATGTAGGCCTTGGCCGGATAGGCCGCTCCGGGTGGTGGGGGGGTCTGGGCGCCGGCCGGGCGGGCGCCGACAGAACCGGCCCCGACGATCGTGACGAGGCACAGCAGCGCCCACACCGGGGCGGGCGATGGGCGCCGAGGCATGGGTGCACAGGCTACGCGCGCCCGGAGGGTGGTTGGTGGACCCGACTCGGATCGGCCGGCGACCGCCCGGTTAGCCTGATGCGCTCGCGCAGTTCCCCGCCGTCGCGCCCGTCCTCAGGGGAGATCCGTGGCCTCACGAGTCCTCATCACCGAACCGCTGGCCCAGGTGGCCATGGAGACCCTGACCGCCGCCGGCCTCGATGTCGACGTCGCCGTCGGGCTCTCGCCCGAGGAGCTGCTCGGCGCCATCCGGGGCGCCTCGGCGCTGATCATCCGCAGCGCCACCCAGGTCAACGCCGACGTCCTCGAGGCCGGCACCGAACTCGTGGTGGTCGGACGGGCGGGGATCGGGCTCGACAACGTCGACGTCGCCAGCGCCACCCGCAAGGGCGTGATGGTGGTCAACGCTCCGCAGTCCAACATCCTTTCAGCGGCCGAGCACGCCATCGCCCTGCTCATCTCCCAGGCCCGCAACGTCCCGTCGGCCAACGCCGACCTGAAGGCCGGGAACTGGCGGCGGTCGAGGTGGGAGGGGGTGGAGCTCCACGGGAAGACTCTCGGGATCGTGGGGCTGGGCCGGGTCGGCGGGCTGGTGGCGCAGCGGGCGCTGGCCTTCGGGATGCACCTCATCGCCTACGACCCGTACGTGAGCGCCGACCGGGCCCGGCAGATGGGCGTGGACCTGCTCCCGACGGTGGCCGAGGTGGCGGCCCAGTCCGACTTCCTCACCATCCACCTGCCCCGCACCCCCGAGACGATGGGCATCATCGGGCGGGAGCTGCTGGCCCAGGCCAAGCCCGGGATCCGCATCGTCAACACCGCCCGGGGCGGGATCGTCGACGAGGAGGCGCTCTACGAGGCGATCTCGTCGGGCCAGGTGGCCGGAGCGGGCCTCGACGTGTTCGCGGAAGAGCCGACGACGAAGAGCCCGCTGTTCGAGCTGGAGTCGGTGGTGGTGACCCCGCACCTCGGGGCGTCGACCGTCGAGGCGCAGGACAAGGCCGGCGCCACCATCGCCGAGCAGGTGGTGCTGGCCCTGCGGGGCGACTTCGTGCCCTACGCCGTCAACATCGCCGCCGGGGAGGCGTCGGAGACCGTGCGCCGCTTCCTGCCCCTGGCCGAACGGCTCGGCCGCCTGTTCACCGGCCTGGCGGGCGCAGCAGTGGAGACATTGGAGCTGAGCTTCGAGGGCCAGGTGGCCGACTACGACTGCCGCATCCTCGGCCTGTCGGTCCTGAAAGGCCTGTTCACGCCGATCTCGGCCGAGCCGGTGAGCTTCGTCAACGCTCCGCAACTGGCCGAGGAGCGGGGCCTCGTCGTGCGGGAGACGAAGACGTCGTCGACGCGCGACTACGTCAATCTCATCTCGCTGCGGGGCAGCATCGGTGACCGGGTGGTGGCCGTGGCCGGCACGCTGTCCGGGCGGAGCGAGCAGCCCCGCATCGTCGGCATCGACGACCACATCGTCGACCTGCCGCCGTCGCGCCACATGCTCGTGGTCCGCAACGACGACCGGCCCGGGATGATCGGCGCGGTGGGCTCGACGCTGGGCCGGGCCGACATCAACATCGCCGACATGGCGCTGGGCCGCGGCCCGACCGGCGAGCACGCCCTCATGGTCCTGGCCACCGACTCGCCGGTGACGCCCGAAGTCCTCGACGACCTCCGGGCCCAGCCCGGCATCCTCGACGCCAAGGCCATCGACCTGGACTGACTCGGGGGGCGGAGCCCCCCGAGTGTCAGGGCCGGAAGGGCTGGACGATCGTCTCGCTCCGGCGGCGGCGGTTGACGGCGCTCACGATGGCGCGGAGCGAGGCGGTGAGGATGCTCTCGTGGCGGCCGACGCCCCACAGGACGACACCGTCGCTGCTCTGCGTCTCGACGTAGGCCACGGCGGTGGCACCCGAGCCGGCGCCGACGGCGTGCTCGGAGTAGTCGGTCACGTCGAGGTCGACGCCCAGGTCGGCCTGGAGGGCGGCCACGAAGGCGTCGATGGGCCCGACCCCCTCACCCACGGCGGTGCGGTGCTGCCCGTCCACCCGGAGCTGGGCGGTGACCTTGGCGCCCGACGGCCCGGTGGTCGTCTCGTGCGAGATGAGGTCGACGGCGTTGTCGGTCGTCAGGTACTCCGCCTCGAAGGCCTCCCACATGCGGACGGGCGAGATCTCGGTGCCGGTGTCCTCGCTGATCGTCTGGATCGTGCGGGAGAACTCGATCTGGAGCCGGCGGGGAAGGTCGAAGCCGTGCTCGGCCTTCATGATGTAGGCCACGCCGCCCTTCCCCGACTGGCTGTTGACCCGGATCACGGCCTCGTAGCTGCGGCCGGTGTGCTTCGGGTCGATCGGGAGGTAGGGGACCTCCCACACGTCGTAATCGGTGCCCAGCGCGTCGAAGCCCTTCTTGATGGCGTCCTGGTGGCTTCCCGAGAAGGCGGTGTAGACGAGCTCGCCGACGTAGGGGTGGCGGGGGTGGACCGGCAGGCGGTTGCAGTACTCGGCCACGCGGCGGAGCGCGTCGATGTCGCTGATGTCGAGCTCGGGGTCGACGCCCTGGGCGAACAGGTTCATGGCGATGGTCACGACGTCGACGTTGCCGGTCCGCTCGCCGTTGCCGAACAACGTGCCCTCGACCCGGTCGGCGCCGGCCATCACGCCGAACTCGGCCGCGGCCACGGCGCAGCCCCGGTCGTTGTGGGGGTGCAGCGACAGGACGATCTTGTTGCGGTTCGGCACGTTGCGGTGGAAGTACTCGATGACGTCGCCGTAGACGTTGGGCGTGTACATCTCCACCGTGGCCGGCAGGTTGAGGATTAGCTTGCGCTCGTCGGTCGGCTCGATGGCGTCGGTGACGGCGGCGCAGACCTCGATGGCGTAGTCGATCTCGGTGCCGGTGAAGCTCTCGGGGCTGTACTCGTAGAGGATCACGGAATCGCCCATGGTCTGCTCGAGCTTGCGGCACAGCTTGGCGGCGTCGACCGCGATCTGGGCGATGCCGGGCTTGTCGAGGCCGAACACGACCCGGCGCTGGAGGATCGACGTCGAGTTGTAGAAGTGGACGATGGCCCGGCGGCAGCCCTTGATGCTCTCGTACGTCCGCTCGATGAGCTCGGGGCGGCACTGGGTGAGGACCTGGATGGTGACGTCGTCGGGGACGAGGTCCTCCTCGACAAGCTGGCGGACGAAGTCGAAGTCGGGCTGGCTGGCCGAGGGGAAGCCGACCTCGATCTCCTTGAAGCCCATCTTCACCACGGTCTCGAACATGCGCCGCTTGCGGACCGGGTCCATCGGCTCGATGAGGGCCTGGTTGCCGTCCCGGAGGTCGACGGAGCACCACAGGGGAGCCTTCTCGATCCGCTTGTTCGGCCAGGTGCGGTCGTCCAGCACGAGGGGGAGGAACGGGCGGTACTTCTCGAAAGGCATCTTCTGGGGGTTCGTCGGCTGCGGGGGCATGGCTTCGTCCTTCCGTTCAATGGCAGACAAACAAAAAACCCCCTGCCGGGAGGGCAGGAGGCTGCAGACGAGCGCCGATATCGGGGCGCTCGCCCTACATAAGCAGGAGTCCGGAGGTCGCGAGAAGAGACAGCATCCCATTGATCGTGAGGCAAGATCGCCGATCCGTCAAGGGGGCCCGCTACCGCAGCGCCGGGCGCAGCCCGTCGGCCTGGGCCGAGGCCTCGTCGGGATAGCAACGGTCGGCCTGGGTCCGGCTGTAGTTGCGTGACCCCGGCAGATGGAAGATCTTGCTCGACAGCTTGGCTTTCACCGGGTGGGACTGGGGGCAGACCCCGTCGCTGGCCGCCACCCACAACCGCTCGCCGGGCGGTTCTTCGGCCTTGCCGGTGGGGGAGCGGCGGGCCGGCCCGGTGCGCGACGGCTTGGACCCCCGGTTGGGGGAGGCCTTTGGGGCGGGCTCCCCGGCGTCGTCGTCGCCCGTCTCGCCCTCAGCCTGGGCCCCGGCGTCGGGTGCCGCCGGTTGCGGCGCGGCAGCCTCCGGAGCGGGCGGCGCCGGGGTGGCTGGGGGAGGGACCGCGACGTCGGCCGGGGCGGAGGACTTCGGGGCCGGCGGCTTCGGAGCGGCGGGCGGGGGCACTGCGACGTCGGCCGAGGCGGTGGCGGCGGGAGCGGGGGGCTTCGGGGCGGCGGGCACCGGAGCGGCGGACGGGCGGGTGGCGCCGGGAGCACCGGTCGAGACCCAGGAGTCGGCCCACGGGTCGGGAGCCTTGCGGCCCCGCACGACCTTGAAGATCCCCGCGCCGACGCCGGCGAGCAGGCCGATGCGGAGAGCCCTGCGCAGCAGTCGAACCATGGCGGGCGAGTCTAGGCCGCGGCGTTCTGTCAGCACTCGTCGGA
This sequence comes from Actinomycetota bacterium, assembly GCA_030838785.1. Classification (GTDB taxonomy): domain Bacteria; phylum Actinomycetota; class Acidimicrobiia; order IMCC26256; family BP-133; genus BP-133. The sequence continues at coordinate 6,861 of JAUZEY010000040.1, forward strand.
GTTCGTGCGGGCCTCCCCGCTCCGGGGACGGATCGTCCCGCGTGACCGGGACGATCCGTCCCCAGATCGGACGAGGCTCTGCCCGGCCGGCTACCCGTCGGTGAGCGACAGCCCGGCCGGCGCCGAGCCCACCGAGGGAAGGTAACCCGGGCGGCGGGCCTCGAAGGCGGCGATCCCGTCGGCGTGCTGGAGGGTGAGGCCGATGTCGTCCAATCCGTTCATCAGCCGGTAGCGGGTGAAGTCGTCGATCTCGAAGTGGGCCTCCACGCCGGCGGCCGGGGCGGACACCGTGCGGGTCTCGAGATCGACCGTGACCTCCACCGTCGGATCGGCGTTGACGGCCGCCATCAGCTTCTCCACCGTCTCGGCCGGCAGCTCCACCGGCAGGAGGCCGATCTTGAGGGAGTTGCCCCGGAAGATGTCGGCGAAGCGGCGGGAGATGACGGCGGCGAAGCCGTAGTCCTGCAGGGCCCAGGCGGCGTGCTCCCGGGAGGAGCCGGACCCGAAGTTGGGGCCGGCCACCAGCACCCGGGCGCCGGCGTATTCGGGCCGGTTGAGGACGAAGCCCGGATCGGCCCGCCAGGCGGAGAACAGCCCTTCGCCGAAGCCCGTCCGCTCGATGCGCTTGAGCCAGGAGGCGGGGATGATCTGATCGGTGTCGACGTCGGCCCGGTCGAGGGGGACGGCCCGGCCGGTGACCTTCGTAACGGCGTCCATGGTTTGCGCTCCTCGGGTTTACAGGTCGGCCGGGCCGAGATCGGATGGTGTCGTGAAGCGCCCGGTGACGGCGGTGGCGGCGGCCACGGCGGGCGAAACCAGGTGCGTGCGCCCGCCCGGCCCTTGGCGCCCCTCGAAGTTCCGGTTGGAGGTCGAGGCGCTGCGCTCGCCGGGAGACAGCGTGTCCGGGTTCATGCCGAGGCACATCGAGCAGCCGGCGTTGCGCCACTCGGCACCGGCGTCCGTGAAGACCTTGTCGAGACCCTCGGCCTCGGCCTGCTGCTTGACCAGCGTCGAACCAGGCACGATGAGGGCGCGTACGCCGTCCGCGACGCGTCGACCCCGCAGGACCTCCGCTGCCTCGCGCAGGTCCTCCATGCGGCCGTTGGTGCAGGAGCCGAGGAAGACGGTGTCGACGGTGATCTCCCGCATCGGGGTTCCGGCGGTGAGGCCCATGTAG
>JAUZEY010000065.1 GCA_030838785.1 Actinomycetota bacterium
TGGCCAACACCGGCATCGGCCCGGAGCGCGCCCCGGTCCCCGGCCTGCTGGCCGCCGGAGCGGTCCATCACCGGCTGATCGCCGCCCGGCTCCGGTCCGAAGCCTCGATGATCGTCGACACCGGCGACGCCCGGGACGTCGCCGCCGTGGCCTGCCTCCTCGGCTACGGCGCCGACGCCATCTGCCCCCGCCTGGCGCTGGAGAGCGTCGCCCTTCTGGCCGACACCGACCAGCTCGGCGAAGCCAACTCGGCCGAGGCCCAGACCCGCCTCCAGGCGGCGCTGGAGGACGGGGTGCTGAAGGTGGCGTCCAAGATGGGGATCTCGACGGTGGACGGGTACCGCGGCGCCCAGATCTTCGAGGCCCTCGGCCTGGCCGCCGAGGTGGTCGACACCTGTCTGGCGGGAACGGCGTCGGTGATCGGAGGACTGGGGTTCACCGCTCTGGCCGAGGACGCCCTGGCCCGCCACCGGGAGGCGTTCGGCGCCGACAAGCCGGCCCTCGACAGCCCCGGCTTCGTCCGCTTCCGCAAGGGCGGCGAGTACCACGCCAGCCACCCCGACGCCATCGAAGCGCTCCACGCCACCGTCGCCCTCGGGAGCGAGACGGCCACCAACCTCATCTTTCTCGACGACCACCGGCCGGCCGATCCGGACGCCGCCGCTGGCGGTCCCCACCCCGACGAGCTCCGGGCCGCCCACCTCCTCCAGCGAGCCGTGGCCGACGGCCGGGCCGATCTCTACGCCGGGTTCGCCGAGATGGTCAACAACCGGCCCACCACCGAGCTCCACGACCTGCTGGACTTCGTGGCCGCCGGGCCGCCCGTCCCCCTCGACGAGGTGGAACCGCCGCTGGCCATCACCCGTCGGTTCTCGTCCGGGGCGATGTCGCACGGTTCGCTGTCGGCCGAGGCCCACGAGACGCTGGCCCTGGCCCTCAACATGGTCGGGGCCCGCAACAACTGCGGCGAGGGCGGCGAGAGCCGCCACCGTTACCGCACCAGGGGCACGGCGCAGGACCGCAACTCCCGCATCAAGCAGATCGCCTCAGGCCGCTTCGGCGTGACGCCGGAGTACTGCGCCTTCGCCGACGAGCTCAACATCAAGATGGCCCAGGGCTCCAAGCCCGGGGAGGGCGGCCACCTGCCCGGCCACAAGGTGTCGGGCGAGATCGCCCGGCTGCGCCACACCCAGCCCGGCGTGGGGCTCATCTCCCCGCCGCCCCACCATGACATCTACTCCATCGAGGACCTGGCCCAGCTCATCTACGACCTGAAGCAGGTCAACCCGATGGCCGACGTGTCGGTCAAGCTGGTGGCCGAGGACGGCGTGGGCACGATCGCCGCCGGCGTCGTCAAGGCGCTGGCCGACGTCGTCATGATCTCCGGCAGCAACGGCGGGACGGGCGCGTCGCCGCTCAGCTCCATCAAGCACGCCGGCATGCCGTGGGAGCTGGGCCTGGCCGACACCCAACGGGCCTTGTGCGACAACGATCTCCGGGACCGGGTGCGGGTCCGCGTCGACGGCGGGATGAAGACGGGGCGGGACATCCTGATGGCCGCCCTGCTCGGCGCCGACGAGTACTCCTTCGGTACGGCGCTGATGCTGGCCGAGGGCTGCATCATGGTGCGGGCCTGCCACAAGGACACCTGCCCGACGGGGATCGCCACCCAGCGGCCCAACCTGCGGGCCAAGTTCGCCGGCACACCCGAGGGCGTGGCCCAGTACCTGCTGTTCATCGCCGAGGAGGTGCGGGCCCTGCTGGCCTCGCTCGGGCTGCGCTCGCTGGACGAGGCGATCGGCCGGGTCGAGCTGCTCCGCCAGCGGGAGACGGGCGACGCCCGGGCCGACTCGCTCGACCTCGCCTACCTGCTCGAGCCGCCGGCCCATCCGCAGCGGCCCCGGCGCTTCGTGGCCGGCGTCGACATCCAGCGCCCCCGCTCCGAGCTCGGCCGCCGCCTGGCCGAGGACGCCTTCTACGCCCTGTGGGAGGGTCAGGAGCTCACGCTCGAGTATCCGATCACCAACGCCGACCGCACCATCGGCGCCGAGCTCGGCGGCAGCATCGGTATCGAGTGGGGCGACGGGCTGCCGCCGGGGACGGTGCGGGCCCGCTTCAGCGGCGTGGCCGGGCAGAGCTTCGGGGCCTTCCTGGCCGACGGCGTCACCCTCGAGCTGACCGGGGAGGCCAACGACTACGTCGGCAAGGGAATGGGCGGCGGCCGGATCGTCATCCGGCCCCCGGCCGACGACGCCGGCGAGCCGGCCCTGGCCGGCAACACACTGCTCTACGGCGCCACCGGCGGGCAGCTGTTCGTGGCCGGGCGGGTAGGGGAGCGCTTCGCCGTCCGCAACAGCGGGGCGGTGGCGGTGGTGGAGGGCACCGGCGACCACGCCTGCGAGTACATGACTGGGGGCACCGTCGTCGTCCTCGGGCCGGTCGGCCCGAACCTCGGCGCCGGCATGACCGGCGGCGAGGCCTATGTCTACGACCCCGACGGGCGCCTCGGCGGGCGGCTCAACTCGCAGCTGGTTGAGTCGCGCCGGCCCAATGCCGCCCAGTCGGCCGAGCTGTGCTTCCTCGTCGAGCGGCACCGGGAGGAGACGGGCTCGGTGCTGGCCGCCGCCCTGCTGGCCGACTGGGACGCCACCATCCGCTACTTCTGGTGGGTGGCCCCGGTCGACGAGGTGGCCCGGATCGAGCGGGCCCACGAGGGGATGCTGGGCGCCTCGGCCTGACTGGGGGGCTTCACCCGCCTCCCCCTTCGGCTACGGCCGTTCGACCCACGGGCAGTGGCGGCAATCCGAGTAGCAGCAGTAGTTCCGTTCCCAGAGGTGGACGGCCGTCATGGCCCACAGCCCCGAGAGGGGGTCGCGGTAACGGCCGCTGCCCCGGCGGACGGCCGTCTCGTGGAGTTTCAGGATCTCCTCGTAGCCGGGGGTGTCGGGCGGGAGCCGCCGAGGGTGGGGCGTCATCAACTCCTCGGGCAGCGGCTCCGGATTGGCCACCGTCCTCGGCTCGGCGGCGTCGTCGGGGACCGTCACGTGAAGAGCTGCCTCGTGAGCCAGACGACGCCGACCAGCGCCGCCACACCGACGGCCGCCCGGGTCACCGTGAGGGCGGCGGTGAGGGCGCGCCGGGAGCGGGTGCCGATGGACTGACGGGTGGCGGCCCGGCGGGCCTCGGGGTGGAGCACCCTCCGGGCGCGCCGGAAGGCGACCACCGCCAGCACCACGCCGGCCACGACCGCCATTCCGGTGTCCACGACCCTTCAGGGTAAAGGGACCGGCGGTGGTGGTGGTTAACCTGCGACCTCGATGGGCGACGACACGCCGGAGCGGCCGGCCCCCGACTCGGCCCGCCGGTGGCGGGAGGACCTCGACTCCTGGGCGATCCCGCCCGACATCCTGGCCGCCGCCCCGGAGACGCCGTGGGGCTGCCCGACCGGCCTCTTCGCCCGGGCCGCCGAGGAGGCCCTGGCCGAGCGCGAGGAGGCTCCTTCCCCGTCGCTGCAGCGGGCGCTGGAGGCGCTGCCCGAGGGCGGCTCCGTGCTCGACGTCGGCGCTGGCGGGGGAGCGGCCAGCCTCCCGCTGTGCCCGCCGGCGGCGTCCGTCACCGCCGTCGACCAGAGCCCGGGCATGCTGGCGGCCTTCGCCGAGCGGGCCGAGCAGCTGAAGATCGACCACGCCGAGGTCGAGGGCCTGTGGCCCGCCGTGGCGGCGACGGTGGGCCCGGCCGACGTGGTCGTCTGCCACCACGTCCTCTACAACGTCGGCGACATCGTCCCCTTCGTGGTCGCCCTCACCGGCCACGCCCGGCGGCGGGTGGTGGTGGAGATCACCGCCGAACACCCGCAGTCGTCGCTCAACGCCCTGTGGAAGCGTTTCCACGGCAACGTCCGGCCGACCCGGCCCACGGCCGCCGACGCCGCCGCCGTGCTGGCCGAACTGGGGCTCGACGTCGGGATCGAGGAGTTCGAGGCCGCGCCCCGGTGGCACGACCACGACCGGGCGGAGCTCGTCGCCTTCACCCGCCGCCGGCTGTGCCTCCCGGCCGAGCGTGACGTCGAGATCGACGCCGTGCTCGAGCCGCCCGGCCCCCGGCGGAGCGTCACGCTGTGGTGGTCGGGGGAGGCTGGTGAAGCTCCCAAGTGGTCGGGGGCGGCAGGGTAAAACTCCCAAGTGGTCGGGGGCGGCAGGGTAAAACTCCCCCGTGGCCGGGCCTCTAGTGCCGGTCGCGGTTGGCCTGGATCCACTCCCAGGCGTCGCCGACCATCGCCTCGAGCTCGGGCTTCTCCGGCACCCAGCCGAGCGCGGCCCGGATCTTGTCGCTGGACGCCACCAGGACCGCCGGGTCGCCCGCCCGGCGGCCGACCTCGACAGCCGGGATCGGGTGGCCGGTCACCGCCCGGCAGGCCTCCACCACCTGGCGCACCGAGAAGCCCGTCCCGTTGCCGAGGTTGTAGACGGCGTGATTGCCGGGGGTGATGGCGTCGAGGGCGAGGAGGTGGGCCCGGGCGAGGTCCTCCACGTGGATGTAGTCCCGCACCGCCGTCCCGTCCTCGGTCGGGTAGTCAGTGCCGTAGATCTGTACCGACTCCCGCACCCCGGCCGCCACCCGCAGCACGAGCGGGATCAGGTGGGTCTCGGGGTCGTGGAGCTCGCCGTAGTCGCCGGAGGCGCCGGCGACGTTGAAGTACCGGAGGCTGGTGGCGCCGAAGGTCTGGCCCCGGGCCGCCGAGGCGGCGCACTCGAACCCGATAGCCGCATCGACGGCCAGCTTGGAGGCGCCGTAGGGGTTGGTGGGCACGGTCGGCGCCGTCTCCAGGATGGGCACCTCGTCGGGTTCCCCGTAGGTGGCGGCGGTCGAGGAGAACACCAGTCGCTCCACCCCGGCCGCCCGTATGGCGTCGAGGAGGTTCAGCGTGCCGGCCACGTTCGTCCGGAAGTACCGGGTCGGCTCGGTGACCGACTCGCCGACGAGCGACAGGGCGGCGAAGTGCAGGACACCGTCGAACCCGTCGCCGACGACCTCGGTCAGCGCCGCGGCGTCGAGGACGTCGACCTCCACGAAGGCGGCCTTGGGTGGCACGGCCCAGCCGTGGCCCTTGGACAGGTTGTCGGCCACCGTCACGGTGTGCCCGGCGTCGATCAGCTGGGCGGCCACCACGCTGCCGATGTACCCGGCGCCGCCGACCACGAGAAGTTTCATCATTCCAACCGTATCGGCCCGCCGGAGTGGGACGTGAGGGGTGGGACGTGAGCTACGCCGGGACTTCGAGCGTACGGCGGTCGTCGTAGCCCAGGGCGCCGGCCACCAGCCGCCGCGGGAAGCCGCCCCGGGCCCGCTGGTAGGCCGCCACGGCCGCGTTGTAGGCCCCTCGGGCGCTCGTGGTGTCGGTCTGCTCCAGCCGGCGCATGGCTTCGGCCACGTCGGTGGCGGCCCGCAGGCGGGGCGTCGTGGCCACCGTGGCCGACAGCCGGGCGGCCAGCCCCTCGAGCCGGGCGGCGGCGTCGACCTGGCGGTCGGTGGCCGACCGGTCGGTTCCGGGCCAGGCGCCCACGGCGGCGTCGATTTCGTCGAAGAGGGCCCGGCCGGTGGTGAGGCCGGCCCGGGCGGCGGACGACGCCGCGCCCAGCTTCTGGTAGCGGCCGTCGAGCGCCGGTCGCAGCGCCACCCAGGTGGAGTCGACCCGCCGCCGCGACGAGGACAGGTCGGCCCGGCTGCCGAGCGCCACGGCGGTGGCCGACGCCGCCACCGCCGAAACCACCAGCGCCACCACTACCAGCAACAGCCCGCGGCGCCGCGACGCGCCCGCCCGGCCGGTGACCGCGGCGGTCACCGGGAAATCCCCGGGGTCGCCGGGCCCGACGCCGGTACGATCCGGCCCCGATGCTGCAGCCATCGGGGGAGGCGGGTGAAGCTCCCAAGGATCCATCGGGGGAGGCGGGTAAAGCTCCCAAGCATCCATCGGGGGAGGCGGGTGAAGCTCCCAAACACCCTCGCCGGGGGGCGGCGGTGCTCGTGGCCGCGCTGGCCGCCACCTCCCTCGGCGGGTGGCGCCTCGGCACGGCGCGCTCCCCGGCGGCCGGTCGGGGCGAGGGGCCGGCGGGCGGGATCGTCAGCGTCACCGGCGTCGTCGACGGCGACACCATCGACGTGACATGGGCCGGCCACCGGGAACGGGTGCGGCTGCTCGGCGTCGACACGCCCGAGACCGTCGACCCCCGGCGCCCGGTCGGCTGCTACGGCGAGGAGGCATCGGCCTTCACCCACCGGCGGCTCCAGGGGCGCACGGTCCGGCTCACCTTCGACCGCCAGCGCCGCGACCGCTACGGCCGTCTCCTGGCCTACGTGGACGTCGACGGCCAGCCCTTCAACGACGAACTCCTCACCGGCGGCTACGCCCGGCTGCTGGTGATCCCGCCCAACGGGAGTCACGGCCGGGCCATGCTCGACGAGGAGCTGGCGGCGCGTGCGGCGGGGCGGGGGCTGTGGGGGGCCTGCGCCGGAGTTGACGGAAAGGGGGGATGACCGGTGGGCAGTAGTCAACCCCACCGATGCTACCGGCCTGGATCAGGCCTCCAGGGCGACCCTCGTGCGGACCTTCTCGATGGCCCGGCCGAGGAGCTCCGTCGCCCCGGCGTGGGTGACGCCGAGGCTGCGGGCGATCTCCTTCATCGAGCGGGCCCGGCCGTCGGACAGGCCGAAGCGGAGGAACAGCACCTCGCGCTCCTCGTCCTCGAGCCCGAGGTAGGCCCGGGCATCGACCCGCAGCTCCAGCACGTCGAGGTCTACCTCGTCATCGGCCGGCTCTTCGTCTTCGACGTCGGCGTACGGCCAACTCTCGTCCGCCGCAGGTAGCCGGTGATTCCCTCGGGCCAGGGTCATCGCACTCCTCCTGCTCGCCGTTTCGCCCATCCTTCGCGCGGGGTCGGGCAGGCTGTCAACGGCCGTTGGTGCCTTTGTTCGCCGCCGGGGCAGAAATGAGTCCTCTTGTGACAAGGAAGTCACGGGCGACCTGTTCCGGTGACTTCTTCTCGACGTCAACCTGAGCGTTAAGCCGGGTGATCGTGGGGGTGTCGAGGGCCGCGGTGAGGCCGGCGAGGTCGTCGGCGAGGTGCGGCCAACGCGCCAAGCGGGAGGTCAGCACGGTCGGGGCAGGGATGTAGGCGCCGAAGGCCGTCTTGTCGTCGTCGAGCACCCGGAGCCCGTTCTTCACGATGAGGGCGGCCGTGGAGTAGACGATGCCCGCCGCGCACCGCCCGTCGGCCACGGCCGGAGGGATGAGCTCGTAGCCGAGCTGGGTCGTCTCCTTGAAGGTGATGCCGTAGACGGACTGGAGCAGCGGCAGCACGTCCTCCCGGAAGCCTCCCTCGGGGTCGACGCAGAGCCGGGCGGAGGGCTGGGAGCGCAGCGCGCCGGCCAGTTCGGAGAGGGTCCGGGCGGTGATGGGCCCGTCGCCCTTGACCGCCAGGGCGTAGGTGTCGTTGAGCCGGGCGGCGGGGAGCCAGGTCACCCCGTTGGCGGCGTCGAGGTCCTTCACCTTGGCGTAGGCCGCCTGCGGATCGCCGATGGGGTGCTGGCCGAGGAGGTTGAGCCCGCTGCCGGTGAACTCCCAGTAGACGTCGATCCGCTTCGAGGTCAGCGCCTTGCGGATGATGTTCGTTCCCCCCAGCGGGATCTTGGTCCGCACCGTGTAGCCGTCAGCCTCCAGCTGGGCCGCCATCAGCCGGCCGAGGATCTGGGCCTCGGTGTCGAGCTTGGAGCCGACCACGATGGTGCCCCGCCCGCCGCCGGCCGAGCCGGATCCGCCGCTCCCGCCGCACTGCCATCCGAGCAGCGCCATCAGCCCGACGAGAGCCACCACCGTCCGCCTCATCCGCACCTCTGGCTCAGCCTCCCCGGCCCCCCGGCGGCCCTCGCCGTTACGGTAGCGCCATCGACGTCTGGCGCTTCCTGGTCGACCACCGGCCCGAACTGTGGAGCGAGACCGGGAGCCACGCCCGGCTGGTGGTGCTCGCCCTGCTCATCGCCGTCCCTCCGGCGGTGGCCCTCGGCGTGGCCGCCGCCCGCCGCCCCCGGCTCGCGGCCGTCGCCGTCGGCACGGCGGGGGTCATCTTCACCATCCCCAGCCTGGCGCTGTTCGCCCTCCTCGTCGGGCCCCTCGGCCTCGGGACGGCGCCGGCGGTCGCCGCCCTGGCGCTCTACTCGGTGCTGCCGGTGCTGCGGAACACCGTCGTCGGCCTGCACGAGGTGCCGCCCGACGCCGTCGAGGCGGCCCGGGGGATGGGCATGACCGAGGCGCAGTCGCTGTGGCGGGTGCGCCTCCCGCTGGCGCTGCCGGTCGTGGTCGGCGGCGTGCGGGTGGCGGCCGTCACGGCGGTGGGCGTGGCCACGGTGGCCGCCCTGGTGGCCGCCGGCGGCCTCGGCGACTCGGTGTTCGCCGGGCTGCGGGCCGGCGACTCGACCGAGGTCCTGGCCGCCACAGCCGTGATCGCCGCCCTGGCCCTCACCGTCGACGGCACGCTGGCCCTGGTGGAGCGGTGGCTGCGGAGGGGCCGGTGATCCGCTACGAGGCAGTGACGAAGCGGTACGGCGACGGCCCTCCGGCGCTGGACGGGCTGACGCTGGAGGTGCCGGCGGGGGAGACGTGCGTGCTCGTCGGTCCGTCCGGCGGAGGCAAGACGACGGCGCTCAAGATGGTCAACCGGCTGGTGGAGCCGACCTCGGGCCGGGTGCTGATCGACGGGCGGGACGTCGCCTCCACCGACCCGGTGATCCTGCGCCGGGGTATCGGGTACGTGATCCAGCAGGTCGGGCTCTTCCCCCATCTCGACGTCGCCGCCAACGTGGCCACCGTCCCGAAGCTCCTCGGCTGGGACCGGGACCGCATCGAGGCCCGGGTCGACGAGCTGCTGGACCTGGTCGGCCTGGAGCCGGGCACCTACCGCCACCGCCGTCCCGAGGAGCTCTCCGGCGGACAGCGCCAGCGGGTCGGCGTCGCCCGGGCGCTGGCCGCCGACCCGCCGATCCTCCTCATGGACGAGCCGTTCGGCGCCGTCGATCCGGTCACCCGGGCCCGCCTCCAGGACGAGTTCCTCCGGGTCCAGCGGACGCTGCGTCGGACGGTCGTGCTGGTGACCCACGACATCGACGAGGCGCTCCGCCTCGGGGATCGCCTCGCGGTCCTGGCCACGGGGGGCCGCCTCGAGCAGTACGCCACCCCGGCCGAGGTCCTCGCCCGCCCCGCCACCGCCTTCGTGGCCGACTTCGTCGGAGCCGGGAGAACCCTCCGCCGCCTGGACCTCCTGACCGTCGCCGACGCTCTCGTCCCCGGCCGCACCACCGGCGGCGGCCCGTCGGTGGCGCCGGCCGCCACCCTGGCCGACGCGATGGCGGCCCTCCTGACCAGCGACGGGCCGTCCGTCCCGGTCGTCGACGGCGGGTCCGTCCTGGGCGAAGTCACGCTCGATTCGATCCGGGCCGCGCTCCGCGAGTCACAAGTTGACGTTGAGGTAGATGTTGAGGTTGACACGTGAGGGAGGGAAAGCGGCTGGCGGTCACGCCGTTGCTGCTCTGTGCCGCCGCGGTCGGGGTGGTCGTGTGGGCGCACAAGGGCGCCGACGTGTCCGAGCTCGGCGTGTTGGCGACGGGGAAGCTGGCCCTCCGGGTGCGGGAGCACCTGGCGCTGTGCGCCGTGTCGACGGCGCTGGCGGTGGCGGTGGCCGTCCCCGCCGGGGTGGCCGCCACCCGGCCCGGGCTGCGCCGGTTGGCCCCCCCGTTGCTGTTCGTGGCCAACGTCGGGCAGTCAGTGCCGACGATCGCCGTTCTGGCGCTGGCCTTCTCGGTGACCGGGATCGGGTTCCGCACCGCCGTCATCGGGCTGTGGGCCTACTCGCTGTTGCCGGTGCTGCGGAACACCGTGGCCGGGCTGGCCGGCGTCGACCCGGCGGTCGTGGAGGCCGCCCGGGGGATGGGCATGAGTCGGGCCCAGGTGCTGCGGCGGGTCGAGTTCCCGCTGGCCTGGCCGGTGGTGGTGGCCGGCATCCGCACCGCCGCCGTCGTCAACGTCGGGACCGCCGCCCTGGCCACGTTCGTCGGGGCCGGAGGGCTCGGCGCCCTCATCACCGTCGGGCTCGACAACCAGCGGGACCGGATCCTCTACACCGGCGCCGCTCTCACCGCCCTCCTGGCCCTGGCCGTCGACTGGGCCATCGCCGCCCTGGCCGAACTCGGCCGCTCTCGGCGCTGATTCCCGCCCGGCGTTACTGGGAAAGCTTTCCGGTATGGAGAACAAGACCCCGGTTCCGGACGAGAAGAAGGCGAAGTACGACCCCAAGAGCGGTGAGGTGGAGCCGGCCCCCATCGAGATGGAGGGGGCCCGGGTGATGGCCAACGAGGCCGGCGACGAACTCGGGGACGAGACCCCCCTCGACAAGGACGACGTCCGCCAACTGGCCGAGGACTACGTCACCAGGCGCGGCGCCGACGACACCGAGAACTTCAAGGACTACGCGGAGGACAAGGCAACCGGCGGCGAGCAGCCGTCCCGCCCGCGCTAGGCGGAGGAGCGGGCGACCAGGGCGAGCAGTTCCTCGCCGTAGCGCTCGACCTTGATCGGGCCGAGGCCGGGAACGGCCATCAGGGCGTCGCGGTCGGCCGGCCGGGCCTCGGCCACCGCGGCCAGCGTGGCGTCGTGGAAGATCACCTGGGCCGGCACGCCCGACGCCCGGGCCAGCGTCTTGCGCCACGCCACCAGCTCGGCCAGGACCGCCGGATCGGCCGCCGCCCCGACCATGGCCCGGTCTCGGCCGGCCGCCGCCCGGGCCCGGGCCAACCGGGCCCGCTCCGCCGCCACCGCCGCCTGCCAGTCGCCGTCGCCGCCGGGCCCGAAGGCGGCCAGGGCGGCCTCGACCGAGGCCAGGTAGGGGCTGGCCTGGCGGGACATCTCGCGCCCGCCGAGCGTCCGCCGCTGCGCCCAGCTCAGGTGGAGCTCCCGCTCGGCCCGGGTCAGTGCGACGTAGAGGAGCCGGCGCTCCTCGGCCAGGGCGGCCGGCGTCTCGGCGTAGGCGATCGGAACGAGGCCCCGCTCCAACCCGGTCACGAACACGGTCGGCCATTCCAGGCCCTTGGCCTTGTGGAAGGTCAGGAGCTCGACAGCATCGGCACCGGTCGGCTCCTCGTCGGCCAGCACGGTCACCAGGTAGGCGACGAAGCCGGCGGCGCTGCCGGTCACCGCGGTTCCCGGCGTGTCCCCGGAGTAGGCCGTGTCGGCCGCCAGGTAGTCGTGGCCGAGCCGCACGAGGGCGTCGACGTGCTCCCGCCGGTCCCGCGTCGACTCCTCGGTGCCGCCCTCCTCCTCGGCCCATTCGAGGAGGCCGGCGAGATGGGCGACCAGGGGCAGGCCCGGCGCCACGGCCGCCGCCCGCCGGAGCTCCTCCAGCGCGGCGGCCACCGCCGGCCGGTCGAGGAACCGGGCTGCGCCCCGCACCCGGAACGGGACACCGGCGGCCCGTAACGCCGCCTCCAGCGGCGCCGACTGGGCGTTGGTGCGGTACAGGACGGC
>JAUZEY010000081.1 GCA_030838785.1 Actinomycetota bacterium
CTGGCCGAGCGGGCGGGTGATCCGCCCGTCCTCGTCAAGACCGTGCACGCCAGCCTGGCCGCGGAGTGGATCGCCGCCCGCTGGCAGCCCAAGGTCGTCGTTGTCCTGCGCCACCCCCTCAACGTCGTGGCGAGCCACGTCGCGCTCGGCTGGGGCCCGTCCGGCCTCGACTCCCGCCGCCTCCTCCACCGCGGCATGGCCCGGCTGCCGTGGGTGCCGGCGGTCGGACCCGACGACCCGCCGCTGCGGAGGCTGGCCTGGCAGATCGGCGTCTTCATGAATGTTCTGGAGGCGGCCGTCCAGCGCAACCGGGGCTGGGTCGTCGTCTCCCACGAAGACCTGTGCCGCGACCCGGCCGGCGGGTTCAAGGCGCTCTGCGCCGCCGTCGGCGTGCCCTGGACCGACGAAGCGGCCGAGTTGCTGGCCGCCTCCGAGCGCCCCGGAACGGGCCTCGAGACCCGGCGGGTGGCCGCCGAGCAGCCCAGCAACTGGACCCGGCAGCTGAGCCGGGCTCAGGTGGACGAGGTGCTCGACGTCCTGTCGGCCTTCCCCGACCGGCTCAGCGGCTTCGCCTCCGTGCCCTGACCCGCAGGGGCCGGGGGGCCGAGACGGTCGATGGCCCCGGTCACCCGCTCCAGGGCGTTGGTCAGCTCCTCGGCCGTCGGCAGCGAGGCGACGAGGATCCGGATGTTGGCCACCTCCCGGGCGAGGTACTCGGTCTCGGCCTGGACGAGCGCCGAGACGCGCCGGTCCTCGTCGGTCTGGGCCCGGTCCCGGGCGTCCTGGCGGTTCTGGGCCAGGAGGATCAGCGGTGCGGCGTAGGCCGCCTGGGTGGAGAAGGCCAGGTTCAGGAGGATGAATGGGTAGGGGTCGTAGCGCAGCGCCACCGCGGCAACGTTGAACGAGATCCAGGCGACCACCAGCACCGTCTGAACCACGAGAAAACGGGCGGTGCCGAGGGTGCGGGCGAGGGCCTCGGAGAATCGGCCGAACGCCTCGGGGTCGTAGTGCAGACCGATGCCCCGGCTGTACCGGGGGGTGGTGAGGTCGGCGCTGCGCTTCACCGTGCGCCACTCCGGCGTGTCACTGGTGCGTCCTCCAGCCGACCGGCAGCGTTCGGTCGAGGACGTCGTCGACGGTGACGGCGCCGAGCAGGAAGCCCGACTCGTCGCACACCGGCAGGGACAGGAGGTTGTAGGCGGCGAGGCGTTCGGCCACCTCGATCTCGGGCATGGACGGGTGGACCGCCTCGGGCAGCCCGTCGACCATGTCGGCCAGCCGGGTGCTGGGCGGCTCCCGCAGCAGCCGTTGGAACGACAGCGCCCCGAGGTAGACGCCGGTCGGGGGCTGCGTCGGCGGCTGGGTCACGAACACGCAGGAGGCCACCGCGGCGGGGACGACCTCGAGCCGGATGCGGGCCAGGGCCTCGGCCACCGTCGCCTCCGGCAGCAGCACGACCGGTTCGGGGGTCATGAGGCCGCCGGCGCTGTGGCCCTCGTAGATCAAGAGGCGGCGGAGGGGACCGGCTTCTTCGGGGTCCATCGCCTCCAACAGCCGGCTCTGCTGCTCGGCGTCGAGCTCGGACAGGAGGTCGGCGGCGTCGTCGGGCTCCATCTCCTCCAGCACCCGGGCGGCCCGTTCCGGCTCCATGGCCTCGAGGATCTCGGCCTGGTCCTCCTCCGGGAGCTCCTCCATGACGTCGGCCAGATCCTCGTCCTGCATGGCTTCCACGAGCTCGTCGCGGCGGACGTCGGAGAGGTCCTGGAGGGCCCGGGCCGTCTCCGACGGGTGAAGGCTGCGCAGCTTGACCAGCTCGGCGGCGGCCTCGCCGACGTCGAAGAGGTCGTCGACCTCCTCCCACGGCACCCGCCGCATCCGGGCCGACAGGCCGAGGGCCCGCCGCCGGCCGAGCATGACCTCGGCGATCCCGAAGCGGCCGTAGAGCGAAACCCGGGGCCGCATCGAGAGGTCGAGCACCCTCTCGCCCCGCAGTGGCCGGTCGAGGAGGGAGGTGAGGAGGAGCTCGCCCGTGCGGGGCTTGAACGGGTGGAGGTCGAGGGCCGTGCTGTTGAGGACGACGCCCGACGTCTCGAAGTGCTTGACCCGGGAGGCCGAGATGAAGATCCGCCGCCGCCCGACCTGGGCCACGAGGCCGAGCAGGATCGGCGCCGTCTCCCCGGTCGGCGGGCCGATGACCAGGTCCTCCACCCGGCCGATGGCGTCTCCGTCGGGGGTGACAAGCGGAAGCTTGAGAACCCGGGAGGCGTAGATCGGCTCGGCGCTGCTCATGGGGGCAGCGTAAAGGGTCGGGCTAGTGGGCGGTGGAGAAGGTCAGCGGGAGCGTCCGGGGGCCGCGCACCTGACCGCCGGCCCAAATGACCGTCGGGTCGGGCGTACCCGGAGGCAGGTGAGGCCCCCGGGTGTCGGCCAGGTGAAACTCCGGTATCCGCTCCAGGAAGACCGACAGGGCGACCTGCATTTCCATGCGGGCCAGGTTCGACCCGGCGCAGCGGTGGATGCCGATGCCGAAGGCGACATGGCGGTTGTGGGCCCGGTCGATGACGACCGTGTCGGGGTCCGGGAACTGGCCCGGGTCGCGGTTGGCGGCCGGGAAGTTCATCAGTACCCGGCTGCCGGCGGGGATGGTGACGCCATCGACGGTGACGTCCTCGGTGGCGAGGCGGCCCATGGTCACCGGCGAGTAGACCCGGAGGAACTCCTCGACCGCCGTTGGCAGCAGTTCCGGCTCGTCGACCAGCCGCTGCCGGTCATCGGGGTGGGTGGCGAGGTGCCACAGCGCGGAGCCGATCGAGCTCCACGTCGTGTCGATCCCGGCGATGAGCAAGAGATTGCAGACGGACATGGCGTGGTTGTCGTCGACCGGTTGGCCGTCGAGGTCTCCGGCCAGCAGCCAGGAGATGAAGTCTCCGTGGGGGACACCCCCGGACCCCCGGGCGTCACCGGGCTGGGCCCGGCGTTTGGCGATCTCCTCGGCCCAGAAGGCGAACATCTTCAGGCCGGTGGCGACCCGCAGCTCCGGGTCGGTGGCGCCGAGCTCGAGAATGCCCCGCACCCACTGGATGAAGTCGTCCCCCCGGTTCTCGTCGAGGCCCATCAGGTGGGCGATCACCCGGGGCGGAATCTGCTGGGCGAAGTCGACCGCGCCGTCGCACCCCCCTTCGCCGACGAAGCCGTCGATCAGGCGGTGGGCCAGCTCCCGGGTATAGGGCTCGTGGGCGGCCACCGCCTGGGGACTGAAGGCGGGGAGGATGAGCCGGCGGGCCACACCGTGGAAGGGCGGGTCGGACGAGATCGGCGGGGCGTAGGGACGGGCCCGGAGCACCTCACCGGTCTCGGGGTCGCGCAGCGGCACCGGCGGCACGACGATGAACTCCACGCTGGAGAGGGCCGGCACGAGCCGGGCCATCTCGGCCACGTCGTCGTAGCGGGTCGGGAGCCACGACCCGCCCCACCGCTCGCTGTGGGCGATCGGGCAGCGGTCCCGGAGGTCGGCCCAGATCGGACCGGGGTCCGAGCAGTAGGACGGGTCGAAGATGTCGTAGTCGGTGGCCCAGTCCTCGACCGGTGGCCGGGCGTCAGCGGCGGCCATGGGCGGTCAGCCCTCGTCGTCGATGATGACGGCGAACTCCGGGCAGTTGGCCGCGGCCAGTTTGGCCTTTCCGACCAGTTCCGCAGGGACGGTCCCGTCGCCGGCGGCGGTGGCGTAGCCGTAGTCGTCCACGTCGAACAGTTCGGGCGCCAGCGAGTAGCAGCGGTTGTGGCCCTGACACTTGTCCGGATCGACACGCACCTTCACGAGGCCCCCTCATGCCCGACAGCCGTTCCCACCAAAGTAACGTTTCGGGGATGGGAGCCATCGATTGGATCGAGCGGCGCACCGGGCAGGCGCTGCTCGGAGCCATTTTCATGAAGCTCGGGCTCGACGCCGCCCGCAGCCCCGGCCCCCGGGTCGACAAGGCGGCTGCTCTCGGGCTGTCGAAGCCGGAACTGGCGGTGCGGGGCAACGGCGCGGCGATGGTGGTGGGCGGGGCGGCCTTGACGCTCGACAAGCTGCCCCGGCTGGCCGCCCTCGGCCTCATCGCCTCGATGATCCCGACCACCCTGGCCGGCCATCCCTTCTGGGAGTTCGAGGGAGCGGAGCGCAAGGCCCAGGAGATCCAGTTCTACAAGAACCTCGGCCTGATCGGAGGCCTCGTCCTGGCACTCCCGAGGAGGAGCTGATGCGCTTCGGGTTCAAGACCGCGCCCCAGAACACGACCTGGGAGGCCATGCTCGCCGTCTGGCGGGCGGCCGACGACATCGACCTGTTCGAGTCAGGGTGGACGTTCGACCACTTCTACCCGATCTTCTCCGACCCGACCGGGCCCTGCCTCGAAGGGTGGGTCACGCTCACCGCCCTGGCCCAGGCCACCAACCGGCTCCGGCTCGGCACGCTGGTGACCGGCAACATCTACCGCCAT
Organism: Actinomycetota bacterium; assembly: GCA_030838785.1. Lineage (GTDB taxonomy): Bacteria > Actinomycetota > Acidimicrobiia > IMCC26256 > BP-133 > BP-133. The sequence continues at coordinate 4,482 of JAUZEY010000081.1, forward strand.
CCGGCGGTGCTGGCCAACATGGCCGCCACGCTCGACATCGTCTCCGGCGGCCGCCTCGAGCTCGGCCTCGGCGCCGGCTGGAACGTGGAGGAGTGCGCCGCCTACGGCATCGAGCTCCCGCCCCTCAAGGAACGCTTCGACCGCTTCGACGAGGCGTGCGAGATCATCCTCTCCCTGCTGGCCAACGAGACGACCGACTACGACGGGAAGCACTACCGGCTGACCGCCGCCCGCTGCGAGCCGAAGCCGGTCCAGCGGCCCCACCCGCCGCTGTGCATCGGCGGGATGGGGGAGAAGCGCACGCTGCGGACGGTGGCCCGCCTGGCCCAGCACTGGAACCTCCCCGGCGGAGGTCCCGCCACCTTCAAGCAGAAGCGCGACGTGCTCGCCGCCCACTGCGCCGACGTCGGCCGTGACCCGGCGGAGATCACCACCTCCGTCCACATCCGGCTGCCGGAGAGCGGCGATGTCGGCCCGCTGGTGGAGGAGGCGGCGGCCTATGCCGACGCCGGCCTCGACCTCGGCATCGTCTACCTCCCGCCGCCGCACCGGCCCGAAGTCCTCGAGCCGGTGGCGCAGGCCCTGCGGCCGCTGGCCGGCTGACGGCGCGCGCCCCGGAACGGGGGGCGATGTGTGGAGTTACCCGTCAGTAGTGTGAAATGGGTGGGAATGGTCGGCTCCGTTGGGTAGATCCGACCGCAGACTGCCGTTGGCCGCGGCGGTCGAGACGCGTCGTCGCCTCGGGGGAGGAACCCGCCATGGGCAGCAGTTCCGTTCGAGAACGGATCGCCATCGTCTTCATGACCCTGAGCGTGCTGGCCACGCTCGTGCTCGGCGGGGCGCTGGCCGCCCAGCTCGGCCACCCGAAGGACCAGGTCGTCCAGGTCGGGGCGGCGTCGGCCACCGGGTCGGACGGTGGCGTCAGCGCCGGTGACCAGTCGGCGGCGGCCCCGGGCGACACCGGAGCGACCACCGAGACGACCGGCGCCGCGGGCGGCGGGACCGGTACCGCCGCGGGCGGGAGCGCCTCGGCGGCGGGCTCCGGCGGCAGCGCCACCGGCACCGGCACCAAGTCGGCCGCCGGCTCCGGCACGGCCGCCGCCGGTCAGGCCCGCGCCACCGGCGGGAAGACGACCGCCACGACCCGGGCCCCCTCGGGCCCGTCGTCGGCCACGGCCGGCGCCGCCCCGTCCACCCCCGCCCCCGGCGGAGCCGGCGTCAAGGGCCCCGACAACCCCGACGAGGGCGTCACCGCCGACGCCATCACCGTCGGCGGCATCTACGACGAGACCGGTCCCGTCGACGCCACCGTCGAGCGCGACACCGTGCGGTCCTACTTCAACCAGGTCAACGCCGCTGGCGGCGTCAACGGCCGCAAGCTCCGCCTCCTCGACTGCGACTCGGCCTTCGACCCGTCCCGGGCCCACCAGTGCAGCCAGCGGCTCCTGAGCCAGAAGATCCTCGGCATCGTCGGCTGGACCAGCCCCAGCGGCGAGGAGCCGGAGACGAAGTTCCTGACCAGCCAGGGCGTCCCGACCATCGGCGGCCTGTCGGTGCCGGCCCAGTTCAACAGCCCCCTGGCCTTCCCGACGATGGCCAGCCTCGTCGTCCACGGCACGGCCATGGGCCACCACGCCAAGGACCTCGGCATCGAGGCCCCGGGCATCATCGTCGTCAACTTCAACTTCATCGCCCCCATCAAGGACGCGCTGCTCAAGGCGCTCCACGAAGAGGGCATCAAGGAAGCCAGCGTGGAGGCCGTCGACGCCACCAAGGCCGACTACAGCGACGTCATCGTCAAGCTGCGGGCCGAAGGGGCCAAGTCGATCATCGGGGCCCTCGACCCGTTCTCCTACGCCCGGATGTTCCAGGCCATGGAGCGCCAGAACTTCAAGGTCCCCGTCCTCGGTTTCGGGCTCGACAAGAAGTCGGCCAACGAGGCCTACGGGTCGACGGCCGACGGCGCCGAGTCGCTCATGCCGTTCAAGGAGGCCTTCGACCCCGCCTTCGCCAGCCAGCCCGACGTCGCCGAGTACTTCTCCGCCGTGCAGCGCTACTTCCCCAACCAGGTGAAGGCGCTCGACGTGTACACCGAAGCCCAGTGGGTGGCGGCCAAGGTGTTCGTGGAAGGGCTGAAACGGATCCAGGGGCCGATCAACCGCCAGTCGCTGACGGCGGCCCTCAACACCCTGAAGAACTTCCAGCCGGG
>JAUZEY010000147.1 GCA_030838785.1 Actinomycetota bacterium
GGAGGTGGCGGCGGCGGCGGTCGTGGGGCTGCCCGACGGCCGGCTGGGTGAGATTCCGGTGGCGGTGGTGGAGTCGGCCGCCGCCCCGGCCGACATCCTGGCCCGGGCCGCCGGCCGGCTGGCCTCCTACAAGCGGCCCCGGCTCCTCTTCACCGTCGACGCATTGCCTCGCGTGGCCAACGGGAAGGTCGACCAGCCCGCCGTCCGGCGTCTGGCCGCCGCCCGGGCGGCTGAGGCAACGTCGGCGCAACACCTGGCCACCACCGCCCCGCGGGCCGGGTCCGGGTCGCAGGCCCCGGCCGCCGCCGCCCCTCCGACGCCGACTGTGCCCATCCCCATCACCGCCGTTGCCTTCGACATGGGCGGCGTGCTCACGAGCACCGCCCTCGGCGGGGTCGAGCGCTACGCCGCCGAGCTCGGGCTGGGCCCCGGCGCCCTCTCGGCCTACTTCCGGGGCGATCCCCGCATGGCCGCGCTGGAGGTCGGGGCGATGAGCGCCCGGGAGTTCTTCAAGTACGTCTGCGTCGACGCCGAAACCCGCCACGGGCAACGGATCGACATCCGGCGGCTCGGCGCCGCCGCCGGGGAGGGCCAGGTCCTCGACCCGGCCATGGTCGACCTCGTGCGAACGCTGCACGGCCCGTTCACCACCGCCCTGGTCACCAACAACATCGCCGAGGCCGGCTGGCGCACCGGGTTCCCGTTCGAGCTGTTCGATGTGGTGCTCGACTCGTCGGAGGCCGGCGTCCGCAAGCCCGACAGGGCCTTCTACGAAGAGCTGCTCCGCCGCCTCGACCGGCCGGCGGCCGAGGTCGTGTTCATCGACGACTTCGAGGAGAACCTCTCCCCCGCCGCCGAGCTCGGCTTCCGCACCGTGCTCTTCACCGGTCTCGACGCCTGCCGCCGAGCGTTGGCCGCGGTCGGGGTAACGATCCCGACCGCCGCCCCCACAGCTCGGCCCCGGGCTGCGACCGCTCTGCAGGCCCCAGCCCCGGCCCCTGCGCCGACCCCGGCCTCAACCCCTCCGAAGAAGGAGAGCGCCAAACCATGACGACGACCGCCGCTGCCCCGCTCGATGCCGTGGCAGCCCGGGGGTTCCTCCCGGCGCCGGGCCTCCTCATCGGCGGCCGATGGCAGCGCACGTCGAGCGCCCCACCGTTCCCCCACGTCGATCCGGCCACGGGGCAGCCGACCGCTGACGTGGTCCTGGCCGGGCCGGCCGAAGTCGATGCCGCCGTCGCCGCAGCCCGCGCCGCCTTCCCCGGCTGGCGCCGCACCCCGCCGGGCGCCCGTCGCGACGCACTGCTGCGGCTGGCCGACCTGCTCGCCGGCTCGGCGTCCGAACTCGCCGCGCTCACCAGTCTCGAGATGGGTCAACCGTTCAAGGCCGCCCGAATGGGGGTCGGCGCGGCCGTCGAATGGTTCCGGTACTACGCCGGCTGGGCCGACAAGCTCGACGGCCTCGTCGCCCCGGTGGCGCCGGGCGCCGCCCTCGACTACGTCGTCCCCGAACCGTACGGCGTCGTGGCCGCCATCATCCCCTGGAACGGTCCGCTCATCTCGCTGGCCCTCAAGGTGGCGCCGGCGCTGGCCGCCGGCAACACGGTGGTGCTGAAGCCGCCGGAGCTGGCGCCGTTCTCCAGCCTGCGCTTCGCCGCCCTGGCCGCCGAGGCCGGGCTTCCGCCCGGCGTGCTCAACGTGATCCCGGGCGGCCCGTCCGCCGGAGCGGCGCTGTGCAGCCATCCTGATGTGGGCAAGATCAGCTTCACCGGTGGGTCCGACACCGGTCGGGCCGTGGCCACAGCCGCCGCCCTCTACCACACGCCGGTGGTGCTGGAGCTGGGCGGTAAGTCGGCCTCGCTGGTCTTCGCCGACGCCGACCCCGCCGTCACCGGCAAGCTGGCCGCCCTCCTCGGCGTGGCCCAGAACAGCGGCCAGGGGTGCTTCCTGCCGACCCGGCTGCTCGTCGAACGGCCCGTCTACGAGGCGGTGCTCGACCGGGTGGTCGACGTCGTCGGCGGGCTGCGGCTCGGCGACCCTTTCGACCCGTCCACCGTCATGGGGCCCGTCGTGAGCGAGGCCGCCTGCGACCGCATCCTGTCGGTCATCGAACAGGCGACCGACACCAAGGCCGGCCGGCTGTGCGCCGGCGGGCGGCGGGCCGGCGGCGACTTCGCCAGCGGGTTCTTCGTAGAGCCGACCGTCTTCGCCGACGCCGATCCGACCAGCCGCCTCGTCCAGGAAGAGATCTTCGGGCCCGTCCTGGCCGTGCTGCCCTTCGACGACGAGGAAGAAGCGCTGGCGCTGGCCAACGACACCCGTTACGGGCTGGCCGGCTATGTGTGGACCAACGACGTCCGCCGGGCCCACCGGGTCGCCGACGCCCTCGAGGCCGGCTACGTCTCCGTCAACGGGATGGCGCCACTCCCGCCCCAGGCGCCGTTCGGCGGTTGGAAGGCCAGCGGCCATGGCCTCGAAGGCGGACGGGCCGGCATCGACGAGTTCCTCCG
>JAUZEY010000148.1 GCA_030838785.1 Actinomycetota bacterium
GGCAATGAGTGGCGCGCTCACCGTGGGCGTGGACTTCTCCCGGTGGAAACGTCATCCACCGCCCAGCATGAGGCGGCAACGCTCGCCGGGCATCGCGCGATCGCGCGGTTCAGCTAGGCCAACTGGCCAGCACGGCGCCGGGGGCAGACGGATCATCGGGGCCGCGATCATGGCGTACAGGGCGAGACGGCGGTGCTCGACCGGGGTCGTGCTTTTACGGACATACCTTGCGCCGTAAACCTTCTTGTTCACAGGCCGATGGGACATGATTCATCCAATGTGAGTCGGGGCATTTCTCCCTGTGGTGTCCTCACCCCATCGACCGCTTCGTCTGAATGCGGCGGAGGGGAACCGGATGAGCGATGTGGCGGTAAGGGAGCGGCTCGCGCTTCCGGGTGAGCCACGGGCCGTGAACCCTGGGCGTTGCCCCGGAGACCGCATCTTCTGGGGTATCGCCACCGCCGCCGCCGCCAGTGTCCTGGTGCTGCTCGGCCTGGTCCTGTTCTTCCTCTGCATCGAGGCCTGGCCCGCACTAAAGGTTTCGGGCTGGCACTTCCTCACGACCTTCGAGTGGGCCACCGACAGCACCCCGGCCCACTTCGGCGTCGGCGCCCTGGTCTTCGGCACGATGGTCATCGCCCTCATCGCCCTGGCCATCGCCCTTCCGGTGGCGATCGGCTCGGCGCTGTTCGTCAACGAGTACGCCCCCCGCCGCCTGGGCCGGCCCCTCACGATGCTGATCGACCTCCTGGCCGCGATCCCCAGCGTGATCTACGGCATCTGGGGCCTGTACTGGCTGCAGCCCCACCTCCTGGGGACCACGCGCTGGCTGACCGACCATCTCGGTTTCATCCCCGTCTTCCACACCGACCGGCGGGTGTTCGGCAACTCGATGTTCGTGGCCGGCCTGGTCGTGGCCCTCATGATCCTGCCGATCATCGCCTCCGTCACCCGGGAGGTCCTGTCGCAGGTTCCCCGGCAACGCTGCGAGGCGGCCCTGGCCCTGGGCGGTAGCCGGTCGGGCATGATCCGGGCGGTCGTGCTGCCCTTCGGGCGGAGCGGGATCGTCGGCGCCGCCATGCTCGGGCTCGGCCGGGCGATGGGCGAGACGATCGCCATCGCCCTGATCCTGTCGATCAACTACCGGGTCACCAGCCAGTTCCTCGCCCCCGGGGGCGGATCGGTGGCCGGCCTCATCGCCAACAACTTCGGTGAAGCCCAGGGAACCGGGCGCTCGGCGCTCATCGCCGCCGGCCTGGTCCTGTTCGTCCTCACCCTGCTCGTCAACCTCGGAGCCCGCGTGATCGTGAACCGGGCTCGCCAGGGGCCGGCCGAATGACCGCCGTCCCCGTCCTCGTGCCGCCGCTACCCACCCGGCCGAGCGCCGAGCCTCGCCGGCTCCGTCCCGGCCCCGAGGCTCTCGTTCGGCCCACCGTGATCTTCGCCGCGGCCGCGGCCGTGACCGGTCTCGCCTTCCTGGCCACAGCGTTGTCGGGCACCTTCGGCTATGTCGTGTGCACCTACTTCGTCTTCGTGGCCCTGTTCGCCTGGGACACCGTCCGGCGGGAAGGGCGCACGGCGGGGTGGGACCGCGTCGTCACCGTGGCCGTGGCCACCTGCGGCCTGTGCACCATCGTCCCGCTGGCGATCATCGTCCTCTACGTGGTCACCAAGGGGATCGGCGGCCTGTCGGGCAACTTCTTCAAACAGTCGATGGCCAGCGTCGGCCCCCTCGACCCCTCCTCCCAGGGCGGGGCCTACCACGCCATCATCGGCACGGTGGAGCAGGTCGGCCTGGCCGCGATGATCGCCACCCCCCTCGGCCTCCTCACCGCCGTGTACCTCTCCGAAGCGGAGGGCATGGCGCGGCCCGGGAAGAAGCCGCGGCTGTCCCGAACCGTCCGACTGCTCGTCGACGCCATGAGCGGGATCCCGTCGATCGTCGCCGGCCTGTTCATCTACACGATGTTCGTCATCAAGCTGCACCAGGGGTACTCGGGCCTGGCGGCGGCGCTGGCGTTGTCGGTCCTCATGCTCCCGACGGTGGCCCGCACCGGCGAAGAAGTGATGCGCATCGTGCCGGGCGGCCTGCGGGAAGCCTCGCTCGCCCTCGGGGCCCCCTTGTGGCGGACGGTCCTGCGGGTGCTGATGCCGGCGGCCCGCAGCGGCCTGGTCACCGCCGTGGTGCTGGGCGTGGCCCGCATCGCCGGAGAGACCGCCCCGCTGCTCATGACGGCGCTGGGCTCCGACGCCGTGAACAAGAACCCGTTCCACGGCGTGCAGTCGGCCCTCCCGCTGTTCGCCTTCCAACGGATGCGCAACGCCGCCCCCAGCGAGATCTCGCGGGGCTGGGCCGGCGCGCTGGTCCTCATCGCCCTCGTGCTGACGCTGTTCACGCTCGCTCGGGTGCTCGGTTCCCACAAGAGAAAGGGCGCCTGACGTGACAGCTCCCGGCGACGACCTGCAGATCACACTCCCCGAACCCTCGACGGCCAACCTCAACGGCCGGGCCACCCGGCCGGCGGTCGAGGCCAGCGCCCTCGAAGCCCGCGACGTCAAGGCCTGGTTCGGCCGCTCCCTCATCGTGGCCGACGTCAACCTGGCCATGCCCCCGGGCAGCGTGACCGCCATCATCGGCCCGTCGGGCTGCGGCAAGTCGACCTTCCTGCGGGTGCTCAACCGCATGCACGAGCTGACGCCCGGCGCCCGGCTGGCGGGCGACGTGCTCCTCGACGGCCAGGACATCTACGCCACCGGCTCCCGGCCCGCCCGCATGCGCCTCCAGGTCGGGATGGTGTTCCAAAAGCCCAACCCGTTCCCGACCATGACCATCGGCGAGAACGTCCTCTCCGGGCTGCGGCTGGCCGGGATCTCCGTCGGCGACAAAGCCCAGGTGGTCGAGAGCCGCCTGGGCCAGGCCGGGCTGTGGACGGAGGTCAAGGACCGGCTGCGCGAGCCGGCCGGCTCGCTCTCGGGCGGCCAGCAGCAGCGGCTGTGCATCGCGCGGTCTTTGGCTGTGTCACCCAAGGTCCTGCTCATGGACGAGCCCTGCTCGGCGCTCGACCCGAGCTCCACCAAGCGGATCGAAGAGACCATCCGCCAGATCTCCACCTCCGTGACCGTCGTGATCGTCACCCACAACATGCAGCAGGCATCCCGGGTGTCCGACTACACGGCCTTCTTCCTCGCCGACCAGGGCGACCCGGGACGGGTCGTCGAGTTCGGCCCCACCAGGGAAGTGTTCTCCACCCCCAACGATCCCCGGACCGAGGACTACATCCACGGTCGGTTCGGCTGATTTCCGCCCGGCAGATTTGCCGGCTCCCCCGCAGACAATCAGCTTTGAAAGGAATTACCTTGAAGAACACGCGCATTGCGGTCGCCCTGGTTATGGGAGCGTCGCTACTCGGGATGCAAGCGGCCGTCGCCGCCACGCATTCGGATGTCCAGGTCACCGGCTCCGGGGCAACCTTCCCCCTCAATGCCATCGAACAGTGGAAGGCTGATTTCAAGACCGCCACCGGCGTGGTCGTCAACTACACCGGTGTCGGTTCCGGCGCCGGCCGTACGGCGCTCCTCAACAAGACGGTCGATTTCGCCGGCTCCGACGTACCCGCCAGCACCACTCCCGGGACCGACGGCAAGAGCGAGACCGACAACCTGAAGGCCGCCATCGGCAACTTCGTCTACATCCCTGAGACGGCCGGCGGCATCGCGGTGTTCTACAAGGTGGCGGGCTTCCCGGGCCTGAAGCTCACCGCCCCGACGATCGCCAAGATCTTCAAGGGCGACGTCACCAACTGGAACGACCCGGCGATCACCGCCGACAACGGCTCGGCCGGGCCGAACCTGGCCATCCAGGTCTTCGTCCGGTCCGACAAGTCGGGGACCTCGGGCGTCTTCACCGACTACCTGTCCAAGGCCGGTGCTGGTGTCTGGACCGCCGGCTCCACGCAGCAGTTCCCCGTTGACCACGGCCAGTTGGGCAAGTCCGGGTCCGACGGTGTCGCCAACGCCGTGGCCGCCACCGAAGGCGGCATCGGCTACGCCGAGCACAGCTTCGAGAAGGAGCGGGTCTCGCAGGGCATCGCCGAGGTCTCGGTGAAGAATGCCTCGGGTGCCTACACGAAGCCCCTGGCCGAAAACGTGTCGCCGGCGATCGACGACGCCACGCAGAACGCCGACGGGACCCTCACGCTGAATTTCCTGACCACCGTTCCGGCCGCCTATCCGATATCGACGGTGAGCTATCTGATGGCCCCGGTCTCCATGGACCCGGCCAAGGGCGACAACTTCAAGGCCTTCGTCGCCTACATCCTGGCCGACGGCGAGCAGAACAAGGCCGTCCTCCTCGGCTACGCCGCGCTGGGGACCAAGGTCCGCACGCTGGCACTGGCCCAGCTCGACAAGGTCAACCCGGTCGCCGCCGTCACCACCACCACCACCACGGCGCCGGTCACGACCACCACCGCGCCGGCAGTGGTCAAGCCCCTGGCGGTCGCGGCGCAGCCGGTCATCGTGTCCACCGGCGCGAACACCGACCGGACGATCATGCTCGGCGCCCTGCTCCTCGCCCTGGGCGGGGCGTGCGCGCTGGCCGGCCGTCGCCGTCAGGTGAAAGCCTCCGCCTGAGTCAGATCACCAGCAACCGGGCCCGGGCGGGGAATCTCCCGCCCGGGCCCCGCTTCCGCGAAACGTCGTGTCCGAGGGCGAGAACCGGGTAACTACGGTAGAGGTATCCGCCCGGCCAGGAGATGACGACCATGGAGATGCGTACCCTCGGCAGCACCGGCGTCCAGGTGAGCCCCCTGTGTCTCGGCGCCATGATGTTCGGTGCCTGGGGTAACCCGGACCATGACGAATCGACCCGGATCATTCACCGGGCCCTCGATGCCGGCATCAACTTCATCGACACCGCCGACGTGTACTCCGGCGGCGAGTCCGAGGAGATCGTGGGCCGGGCACTGGCCGGCGGCCGCCGCGACGACGTCGTCGTGGCCACCAAGGTCCATTTCCCGATGGGCGACGGGCCCAACCGGAGCGGGAACTCCCGCCGCTGGATCATGCAGGAGGTCGAGGCCAGCCTCCGGCGGTTGCAGACCGACTGGATCGACCTCTACCAGATCCACCGCCCCGACCTCTCCTGCGACATCGACGAGACGCTCGGCGCCCTGAGCGACCTCGTGCACGCCGGGAAGATCCGTTCCTTCGGCCACTCGACGTTCCCCGCCTCGCAGATCGTGGAGGCCCAGTGGGCTGCCCAGCGGCGAGGCCGCGAGCGGTTCGTCTCCGAGCAGCCGCCCTACTCGATGCTGGTGCGGGGCATCGAGACCGAGGTCCTCCCCGTCTGCGCCGACTACCGCATGGGGGTGATCACCTGGAGTCCTCTGGCCGGCGGGTGGCTCTCCGGGCGGTGGCGCAAGGGCCAGGAGGCGCCGGAGTCGACCCGGGCGGAGCGGCTCCCCCAGCGCTACGACCTCTCCGTCCCCGGCAACCAGGAGAAGCTCGACGCCGCCGATGGTCTTGCCATGCTGGCAGAGAAGGCGGGGATGAGCCTCGTCCACATGGCCATCGCCTTCGTGATCCAGCACCCGGCGGTCACGTCGGCCATCATCGGCCCTCGCACGATGGAGCAGCTGGTATCGCAGCTGGGGGCGGCCGACCTCGTCCTCGACGACGACCTGCTGGACCAGATCGACGACGTCGTACCTCCCGGCACGAACCTGAACGCGTCCGACAACGGCTGGCTCCCCCCGTCGATCGTGGATCCCGCCCAGCGGCGGCGCAACCACCGCGGGTAGTACCGGCGGCGACTCCCAGCTGATTCCCAGGTTCCCCACACCCGCCGTCCAGGTTCATGGACAATGTTCCTCCTTGCGCATGCCGGCCCCTTTCCCCCGGCGAGGGCGTCAGGGTCTTCGAGTTGGTGGCTCGGAGGCCCTGACGCTCATTTCACCGCGGCGCCGACGTAGGCCGCGAGGTGCTCGCCGGTGAGGGTGGAGCGGGCGGCGACGAGGTCGGCGGGTGTGCCCTCGAAGACGATCCGGCCGCCGTCGTGGCCGGCGCCGGGGCCGAGGTCGATAATCCAGTCGGCGTGCGCCATGACCGCCTGGTGGTGCTCGATGACGACGACCGACTTGCCGGAGTCGACGAGCCGGTCGAGCAGGCCGAGCAGCTGCTCGACGTCGGCGAGGTGGAGGCCGGCGGTCGGCTCGTCGAGGACGTAGACGCCGCCCTTCTCGCCCAGGTGGGTGGCCAGCTTGAGCCGCTGCCGCTCGCCGCCGGACAGCGTAGTGAGCGGCTGGCCGAGGCTGAGGTAACCGAGCCCCACGTCGGCGAGCCGGTTGAGGATGGCGTGCGCGGCCGGGATCCGCGCCTCGCCGGCGCCGAAGAACTCCTCGGCCTCGGTCACCGACATCGCGAGCACCTCGCTGATGTCGCGGCCGCCGAGGTGGTATTCCAGCACCGATGCCTGGAACCGCTTCCCCTCGCACTCCT
>JAUZEY010000156.1 GCA_030838785.1 Actinomycetota bacterium
GGCCACCATGGCGGCCATCAACGGCGCCTGGGAGATCCTGCGCGACCCCGACCGCCGGCGGTCCTACGACGCCGGCCTGCGCGGGCCGGATGCGGGCGACCGGCCGGCGCCGGAACGGCCTCCCGACCAGGCCGGGGCGCCCGAGCGGGGCTGGGCGCCGCTGTACTGGGACACCGAGGACGTCGACCCCGAGGACCTCAGCGACGAGCCCTACGTGGTGGCCGAACGGAAGCCCGCCGACGTGCTGGTCATGACGCCGGTCCTGCTCGTCATCGCCGCCGCCGCGGTGTTCTTCTTCAGCATCATGTCCGGGTCCGACGGGCTGCGGACGTTCGCCATGCTCCTCATACCCCTCGCCGGCGTCGGCTTCGTGATGGCGCCGCTCATCGTGATGCTCCGGTCCCGGAGCCGCTGACGCCACCGCCAGCGGTGACTCAGAGGGCGAGGGCGACAACCTCGTGCTGCTTGGCCCGGACCGCATCGCCGGCGGCCCGGAGAGCGGCCACCTCCGCGGCGGCCAGGTCGAGCTCGACGACGTCCTCCACCCCGCCGCGCCCGAGGACGGCCGGCACGCCCAGGTAGACACCCTCGATCCCGTACGGCCCGTCGACCCAGGCGGCCACCGGCTGGACCTCGTGGGTGTTGTCGGCCACGGCACGGACCATGTTCTCGGCCGCCGCCGCCGGCGCGAAGTAGGCCGAGCCCGTCTTGAGCAGGGCGACCACCTCGGCCCCACCGTCGCGGGTGCGCTGCACGATCTCGTCGATCGATGCCTGGTCGAGGACCTCGGTCAGCGGCCGGTCGCCCACGAAGGTCTGCGACGGGACCGGCACCATGGTGTCGCCGTGGGATCCCAGGGTCATGGCCCTGACCTCGCTGGTCTGCACCCCCAACCGCTCGGCCACGAAGTGGCGGAGCCGGGCCGTGTCGAGCATCCCGGCCTGGCCCATGACCCGGCTGCGGGGCAGCCCGGAGACCGCCGCGGCCAGCGCCGTCATCTCGTCGAGGGGGTTGGACACGACGACCAGGACGGTGTCGGGCGACTCGGCCACCAGCTTGCGGGTGACGTCGGCCACGATCCGGGCGTTGGTCTCCAGCAGGTCCATGCGGCTCATGCCCGGCTTGCGGGGCAGGCCGGCGGTGATGACGCAGATGTCCGACCCGGCGGTCTCCGGATAGGTGTTTGTGCCCGTGACCCGGGTCTCGAACCGGGCCAGGGGCCGGCTCTGCATGAGGTCCAGGGCCAAGCCCTGGGGGCGGCCCTCGACGATGTCGGTGAGGACGACCTCGCTCGCGTACCCGGCCTCGGCGATCCGCTGGGCCAGCGTCGACCCGTAGAACCCCGCCCCCGCGATCGTGACCTTCACTCGGCCCCGAGCCGTTCAACGATGGCGGCCGCGAACTCGGACGTCTTGACCTCGGTGGCGCCCTCGGTCAGGCGGGCGAAGTCGTAGGTGACGATGCGGTCGGCGATGGTGGCCTCCAGGGCCCGGACGACGTCGTCGGCCGCGTCCTGCCACCCGAGGTGCTCGAACATCATCACGCCCGACAGCAGCACGGACCCGGGGTTGACCTTGTCCTGACCGGCGTACTTCGGCGCCGTGCCGTGGGTGGCCTCGAAGATGCCGTGCCCGGTGACGTAGTTGATGTTCGCCCCCGGGGCGATGCCGATGCCGCCCACCTGGGCGGCCAGCGCGTCGGAGGCGTAATCGCCGTTCAGGTTGGTGGTGGCGATGACGTCGAAGTCCTCGGGCCGGGTCAGGACCTGCTGGAGGAAGATGTCGGCGATGACGTCCTTGACCAGGATCTTGTCGCCCGGTTTGCCGCCGCAGTCGTCCCAGCCGACGGCCACGTCGGCGAACTCCTCCCGCACCAGCTCGTAGCCCCAGGCCCGGAACGCGCCCTCGGTGAACTTCTGGATGTTCCCCTTGTGCACCAGCGTCACCGATGTCCGCCCCTTGCGCACCGCGTACTCGATGGCGGCCCGGACGAGGCGCTTCGACCCGGTGATCGAGACGGGCTTGAGGCCCAGGCCGGAGTCGGGGCGGATGTCCCAGCCGTAGGTGGCCTTGCAGAACTCGATGAGCTTGGCCGCGTCCTCGGTCCCCTCCTCGACCTCCAAGCCGGCGTAGACGTCCTCGGTGTTCTCCCGGAAGATCACCATGTCGACCTTCTCCGGGTGCTTCACCGGCGAAGGCACGCCCTGGAACCACCGCACCGGGCGCAGGCACACGTACAGGTCGAGCAGCTGCCGGAGGGCGACGTTCAGGCTGCGGATGCCGCCGCCGACCGGCGTCGTGAGCGGCCCTTTGATCCCGACGACGTGCTCCGAGAAGGAGGCCACGGTCTCGTCCGGCAGCCACGACCCGGTCTCGTCGAACGCCTTCTGGCCGGCCAGCACCTCCACCCATGCGATCCGCTTGCCGCGCCGGGCCACGGCGGCGTCGAGGACCAGTTGCGTGGCGGGCCAGATGTCGACGCCCGTCCCGTCGCCCCTGATGAAGGGGATGATCGGCTCGTCGGGGACGTGCAGCAATCCGTCGGCGGCCGCAACGATCTTCTCGGGCATCCGGGAAGATTAGACACCCCGGCTGCGGGGCTCGCCCGCCGCCTCAACTTCCGGCGTCGGCGCGCCGATAGGTGCGCCAGGGGGCGTGGCCTGGCCCGCCGTCACCGAAGTCGCCCACGACGTCTGGGAGGTCAAAGAGTGCAGGGACGAGTCGCTGACCGGTTGACGGTCCCCGGCGCCAAGCCGGGCGCGGCCCCGCGTACGGGGGAAATTCTCGAGGTGGTCGCCGGCCACGGGCCCGACCGGTACCGGGTCCGGTGGCGCGACGGCCACGAGAGCCTGTTCTCGCCTGGCCCGGGCACGATCATCGACGCCCGGCCGCGGGTGGAGACCGAGTGGGCCGAGGCGGTCGCCGCCACCCACGCCCGGTGCGCCGCCTGGCGGCGGGGGATCACCGCC
>JAUZEY010000173.1 GCA_030838785.1 Actinomycetota bacterium
GGCCGGCCGGCCGCCGCCGCCACCTCCCCGTAGGTCACCACCTCCCCGGGCCGCAGGGCCCGGATGACGTCCTCCGCCCGCTCGGCGAACGAGTCCCCTTCCATGGGGCCCATTCTCGCCTCCGGCCGCGGTCGGACGCCCTCTCGCTGGCGGGCACATACGCGGCGCTGTGTTCCCCTCTGGGCGGGAGAATGACCCCGTCGCGCTATGTCCTCCTAGTCCCCCCTCGGGCGTACCGTCGGACGACAGACTGGGACGGAGAGACTGAGCGTGGAACAGGACAGCGGCGGGCCCCCTGCCTCGGGCCGCCTGCGGTGGCCTCTCCGGCCGCTGACGATGCTGCTCGCCGTCGGCTTGTCAGCCGGCAGTGTGAGCGTGGCGGCCGTTTCCCGCAACGTCGTCCACGACCAGGAGCGCCGGCTGCTCAACCAGCGGGCGGCGGAGGTCAGCGCCCTCTTGTCGCTCTCGACGAGCCGGGTACAGGAGTCGTTCCGGTCCCTGACGACGGTGGTGCAGGTTGCCGGTCCCGACTCCGTGGCGTTCAACGGCACTGCGGCCCAGGCCGTCGCCGCCCAGGTATTCGGTGCGGTGGCGCTCGTGCAGGCCGACGGCAGCGGCTACCGCATCACGACCTCCCGGGGAGCAGGTCTCGACGCCGGAGGGCCGCCCCCGGCGGCGGCCGCGGCGGCCCTCGACCGGGCCGAGCCCACCGGCATCTTCACCTCCACGCCGGTCTACCGGGTGGGTGACTCCCGCCGGGTCGGCTACGCCACCCTGGTCGCCGGGGTCACACCCCGGACCCTCGTCTACGGCGAGAGCGTCCTGGCCGACCCGGTGCTGCCGAAGCAGGGAGAGCAGAACCGCCTGTTCGGCGATCTCGACGGCGCCCTCTACGTCGGGACCCGGCCGGACCCGGCCGCGCTCGTCATCGTCACCCCCGGGTTCCGGGCCGGCGGCCGCAACGCCAGCCAGCCGGTGCAGGCCGGTACCGATCAGTGGCTGGTCTCGGTGTCGGCCAAGCGGCCGCTGGTCGGGTCGGTGGCGGAACGCCAGCCGTGGCTCGTCCTGATCGGCGGGCTGCTCACGTCGCTGCTGCTGGCGGCCCTCGTCGAGGTCCTGCTCCGCCGGCGGCGCTACGCCATGACCCTGGTCGACGAGCGCACCGCCCAACTGCAGGACACGATCCGCGACCTCGACGCCGCCCAGGACCGGCTCGTCCGCCAGGAACGGCTCGCCGCCATCGGGGAACTGGCGTCCGCCGTCGGTCATGAACTGCGGAATCCCCTGGGGGTCCTCAGCAACGTCGTCTACCTGCTGAGCACGAAACTCGGCCGGGACGACCCGTGGCTCGACCGCCAGCTGCGGACCGCGGATCGCGAGGTCGGTGCGGCCACGCTCATCGTCTCGGACCTGTTGGAGTACGCCAAACCCCGCGAGCCGATCTTCGGCGAGGTGGACGCGGCGGTGCTCGTGGACGAGGTCCTCACCGTCGCCCCTCCGCCCGAGGGTGTCCGGGTGGCCCAAGAGTGGGCGCCGGGGCTGCCGGCGGTACGGGGGGACCGTGACCAGCTCCGGCAGGTCCTCCTCAACCTGGTGACCAACGCTTATGACGCCATGCCCGACGGCGGCCTGTTGGCGATCGTCGGCTCGGCCGACGAGGAAACCGTCCGCATCACGGTCGGCGACACCGGAATCGGGATGGACGACGACACGCGGAGCCGGGTCTTCGAACCGTTCTTCACGACGAAGGCCAAGGGGATCGGCTTGGGACTGGCGGTCACACATCGGATCGTGGAGGCCCACGGCGGCTCCATCGCTGTCACCTCTCAGGCCAGTTCCGGCTCGTCCTTCCTCGTCGCCCTCCAGCCCTCGACGGTCCCCGCGCCGGTGGCGTCATGAGCCTCCGGACGGTCCTCGTCGTCGACGACGAGCAGGGGATGCGCGACACCGTGGCCGAGATCCTGGAATGCGCCGGCTACGAGGTGAGCACGGCCCGGACCGGCGACGACGCCCTCTCCCGGCTCCGGGAGCAGACCTTCGACGTGATCCTCATGGACATCCGCATGCCGGGCCGGGACGGGATCTCGGTGCTGCGTGAGATCGGCGGCCCGCCGCCTCCCGTCGTGATGATGACGGCCTATGCGGTGGACGAGCAGCTGCAGGCGGCCGTCGAGGCGAAGTCGTTCGCGGTGGTCCACAAGCCCGTCCCCCCGCCATATCTCATCGCGCTCGTCGGCCGCGCCGCAGTGGCGTGACGGGCGCCGCAGGTTCGGACGACGTGGGCGCCGTCGTCGAGATCCTGGTCGTCGACGACGACGAAGGTGCCCGGAGCACGCTGCTCGACATCCTCGATCTGGCCGGGCTCTCCGCCTCAGCCGTGGCCAGCGCCGGCGAGGCGCTGGCCGCCTGGGACGTCGCCACCCCGCAGCTGGCCATCGTCGACTACCGGCTCCCCGACTCGACCGGCCTCGAGCTCGCCGCCCGGTTGAAGGACGCCGACCCCGATCTGCCCGTGATCGTGCTGACCGGGAACGCGTCGCTGGAAACGGCGGTGGCCGCCGTCGGACAGGTCGACGAGTACCTGACCAAGCCGGTGGCGGCGGCCCGGCTCCTCCGTTCCGTACGGGCCGGCCTCGAACAGCGGCGGCTGCGGTGCGAGAACCGCGACCTGCTCGGCCGCCTCCGGGAGGCGAACCTGACCCTGGAGGCCAGGGTCCGGGTCCGGACCGAGGAGCTGCACGCCGACCGCGAACGCCTGGCCGAAGCGCAGCGCATCGCCCGGATCGGCAGCTGGGAGTGGGACATCGAGGCGCAGAGGCTCACGTGCTCGCCCGAGCTCCGCCGCCTCTACGGGGTCGACGCCGGCCGGGAAGTGACGTCCTACGAGGACCTCTTCACCCACCTCCCGGTCGACGACGGCGCCCGGATCACCGACGTGGTGCTGGAGGCGGTGGCCCGGGGGGAGCCGTTCACGGTCGAGACGTGCGTGACGGTCCCGGGTGACCATCCCCGCTGGCTTCAGGTGCAGGGCCGTATCCAGGTGGACGAGGACGGCCGGGCGGTCCACCTCGTCGGGACGGCCCAGGACGTCACCGAGCGCAAACTGAGCGAGAAAGCGCTGGCCCACCAGGCCCTCCACGACGCGCTGACCGGGCTTCCGAACCGGGTGCTCCTGGTCGACCGCCTCGAGCAGGCGCTGGTCGGCGCCGCCCGCATCGACGGCAAGGTCGCCGTCCTCTTCCTCGACATCGACCGCTTCAAGCTGATCAACGACAGCCGCGGGCACGCCGCCGGCGACAAGCTGATCCTGGGCGTGGCCGAGCGCCTCCGCGCCACGGTCCGCCCCGCCGACACGGTGGCCCGGTTCGGCGGGGACGAGTTCGTGGTGGTCTGCCAGGACATCGGCACGCTGAGCGAGGCCATCGCCGTCGCCGACCGCATCGCGGCCGCGCTGCGGGAACCGTTCCGGGTCACAGGCGAGGAGATGTTCCTCACCGTCAGTGCGGGCATCGCCATCTCGGGGCCGGACCCGTCATCCGAGGCGCTCCTGCGCAACGCCGACGCCGCCATGTACCGGGCCAAGGAGCAGGGCCGGGCCCGCTGCGAGTTCTTCGACGAGACGATGCAGACCGAGGCCACCGCCCGGCTGGAGCTCCAGACAGCGCTGAACTGGGCCGTGCAGCGGGACGAGATGCGCGTCTTCTACCAGCCGCTGGTGGACGTCGCGTCCGGCCACGCGGTCGGGGTCGAAGCCCTCGTCCGCTGGGACCACCCGGAACGGGGGATCGTCAGCCCGGAGAGCTTCATCCTGCTGGCCGAGGAGACCGGGCTGATCGTGCCCATCGGGTCCTCGGTCCTCCACGAGGCCGCCCGGGACCACCGCCAGTGGCGGGAGGTCTTTCCCCAGGGATTGTTCACGATCTCGGTGAACCTCTCCGCCCACCAGCTGCGCCATCCGGGCCTGCTCGACCAGGTCCGGGCCGTCCTGGACCAGTACGGCCTCCAGGCGTCGTCGTTGTGTCTGGAGTTGACCGAGACCGCACTGTTACAGGACCTCGACCGCCACATCGGCGTCCTGATGGCGTTGCGCAGCCTCGGTGTCCGCCTCGCGCTCGACGACTTCGGGACGGGGTACTCGTCGCTCACCTACCTGAAGCAGTTCCCCGTCGACATCGTCAAGATCGACCGGTCGTTCGTCAACGGTCTCGGCGTCGACCATTACGACTCCACCATCGTCCGCGGCCTGGTCGAGCTCGCCCACGCCCTCCAACTCGTGGTGGTGGCGGAGGGGATCGAACGCCCGGATCAGTGGGAGCAACTGCGGCGCCTCGGCTGCGACCTGGCCCAGGGCTACCTCTTCTCCCCGCCCGTGCCCGCCGGGGTGCTCCTCGACCGCCTCGCCGTCCGCCCCCGCTGGGACGACGGGACCTGCGGCCGACGACCGGACCTGGACGGCCGCCCGGTCGTCCCGGCGGCAATCGGCTCGGTGTAGGCGCCGGAGCCCGTCGCCCGGGCGGTTCCGGCGCGCCAGCATGGTCTGACCGCGGGTGCCCGCCGGGGCCGACGTCATCTCCGTCACCAGGATCTCTCCCGCCCAGTGGGCTCGCCATCGGCGGCAACGGTGCTCCACCGCGACCGCGCACCGGTTCCGCTTTGATACCTCTAGGGGGTATGGTTTCGCTCGTGACCCACTTCGTGGCTTGGCTCGACGTGGCTGATATCGCGGACAGCGCTCGCGAGGGCTTCTTCATGTTCTGGGAGACCTTGTGGGCTCTCGTGGTCGGCTTCGGCCTCTCCGGGGTGGTCCAGGCCTTCGTCTCCAAGGAGGAGATGCAGCGGGTCCTCGGTGATCATCGCCCGGCCACCATCGCAAAGGCCTCGGGTTTCGGGATGGTGTCGTCGAGCTGCTCCTACGCCGCGACGGCCATGGCCAAGTCGCTGTTCCAGAAGGGCGCCGACTTCATCTCGGCGATGGTCTTCATGTTCGCCTCGACCAACCTCGTCATCGAGCTCGGTGTCGTCCTGCTGATCCTCATGGGCTGGCAGTTCGCCGCGGCCGAGTTCGTGGGCGGCCCGATCATGATCGTGATGCTGGCCGTCGTGGGCGGCTTCGTCCTGCGGGGCCCGCTGGTAGAGGAGGCGCGCCGGCGGCTCCAGCACGGCGTGATCGGCGGCCACGACCACCAGGCCATGGTCGGTGTCAGTGAGGAACGCCAGGCGGTCCTGGAAGGCACGCCCTGGTCGCAGAAGCTGCGCTCAAAAGCGGCTTGGGCTGACGCCGCCAGCTACACCATGGCCGACATCACCATGCTGCGGAAGGAGTTGGTGATCGGCTACGGCGTCGCCGGGTTCCTCGCCGTAGCCGTCCCCATGGACGCCTGGAACGACGTCTTCCTCCGCGGTCACGGTTTCTGGACGACGCTCGAGAACGTCATCGTCGGGCCGTTCATCGCCTTCATCAGCTTCGTCTGCTCGATCGGCAACGTGCCCATGGCGGCGGCGCTGTGGCACGGCGGGATCAGCTTCGGTGGGGTCATCAGCTTCATCTTCGCCGATCTCATCGCCCTCCCCCTCGTGCTCATCTACCGCAAGTACTACGGCACCAAGCTGGCGCTGCGGCTGGTCGCGGTCTTCTACGCCGTGATGGCGGCCGCGGGCCTCGTCACGGAAGGCATCTTCGCGGCCGTCGGGATGATCCCGCAGAACCGGCCCCACGAGGTCGTGACCACCCACTTCCAGTGGAACTACACCACGTTCCTCAACATCGCGTTCCTCGGCGTCTTCGCCGTCCTCTACTGGCTCTACCGCAACCGGGAGCGACTCGGGGGCGGCCAGGGCTACGCCATCGACCCGGTCTGTGGGATGCAGGTGCAGACGGCCAACGCCCCGGCGACCGCTCGCTTCGACGGGCAGCTGTTCTGGTTCTGCTCGGATCGTTGCCGGGAGCGGTTCGAGGCCGCCCCGGCCCACAGTGCCAACGTGACCCCCGGCCCCGAACCGTCGGCGTCCGTCATCGACCCGGTGTGCGGAATGACCGTCGACCCGGCCACCGCACCCCGGCGCGGCTACGGGGGCGTCACCTATTTCTTCTGCAACCCTGGATGTGCCGACGCCTTCGACACCGACCCGCCGCGGTTCCTTGCCGGGAACTCGCCGTCCGGCCACCAGCACTGAATTCACACACGAAGGGTCTACGACACCATGAAGAACACCGCAGTGATCCTGGCCCTGGTCGCCGGCCTCGCCGCCGGCACGGCGGCCTGCGGCAGCTCCGACGGCACGAAGGCGACCAAGGGAGCACGGACGGTCGAGATCGAGATGCACGACCTCGCCTATCAGCCGGCAGACGTGAAGGTGAAGGCCGGCGAGACCGTGCGCTTCGTATTCCACAACCAGGGCAAGATCACCCACGACGCCTTCCTGGGCGACGAATCCGCCCAGATGGACCACGAACGAGAAATGAACATGAGCGGCATGCATCACAAGAGCGGCGACGGCATCACCGTGGCACCGGGCAAGACGGGCGAACTCACCCACACGTTCAAGACCGCGCAGTCGGTCCTCGTCGGGTGCCACCAGTCCGGCCACTACGCCGCCGGCATGAAGCTCACGGTCGACGTGACCTGATCCGACGACGGAGTTGCTTCGGGAGCGTTTCTCTGCCTACTGCCAAGCCTGGTCGAGGATCGCCTGGACGCACTTGATGTAGGCCGCGCTGGTGGTGGAGGCACCGGAGACGGTGTCGATCTGGGCGCTCTGGGCGTTGAGGACCTCCTGGCGGAGCATCGGCCCGGCCCGGTTGTTGATCTGCTGCGACCGCGCCGCGTGGTTGGGGAGCTGCAGGTTGGTGACGTCGACGATCTGGTGGCCCTGGAGGGTCAGCCGGACCTGCACGGGGCCGTACCTCGTGTCGACGACCGGCCCGTCCACCGTCTGGGCGCCCGGCGCGCTGGCGGTCGTGGTACTGGTGGTCGGGGCGGCCGTCGTGGTGGTCGTCTCCGGCGCGGCGGTCGTGGTCGTCGTCGGCCGGGCCGTGGTGGCGGTGGTGGGCGGTCGCACGGTGGACGTGGTGACCGGGCGGGCCGTGGTGGCGGCCGTCGAGCGTGGCGGCGGCGGAGCGGTGGCCGGCGGTCGGGACGTCGCCGTGGTGGAGGGCGGCCGGGTGGTCCCCGCCGTCGAGGGCACGGTGGCAGTCTCGGCCGGGGCCGAAGGCCCGGTGGTGCCGGACGGAGGCGGCGCGGAGGCCGGCGGGGTCGCACCCGGCGGGGTCGGAGCCGGAGGGATCCGAGGCGGTCCGGCCATGGGCAGCGCGCCCCGGCCTCCGACCGTCCCCGGCCCGGTTCTCGACTCGACGAGCACGGAGATCCCGAGGATCGTGGCGAACGCCGTGACGGCCGCCCGCTGCAGGACCCGTTTCACAGCTCGAACGCCTCGACGTGGATGCGCCGGGCGGGCACGCCGGCCGTCCGTAGCGCCTCCCGCACGGCCACGACCATCCCCGGCGGGCCGCAGAGGAAGACGTCGTGACGGTCGAGGTCGGCGACGACCCGCCGGAGGACGTCGGGATCGAACGGGTCCGGCGTCTGGGACCGGGGCCCGCTGCGGTAGTACACGGTGGCCGCCTTGCGGGCGGCGAGGGCGTCGAGTTCCTCCTGGAACACGATGTCCTCCGGGCGCGACACCCGGTACAGCAACGTCAGTTCCCCGGGCCCGGCCGGGATCGCCTCGAACAGGGCCCGGATGGGAGTGATACCGATCCCCCCGGCCACCAGCAGGACCCGGCGGCGTGTCCGCCGGTGTTCGGTGAAGGCTCCGTACGGCCCCTCGACGAGCACCCGGACTCCCGGCCGGAGCCGCTGGAGCTCGGCGGTGTGGTCGCCGCTGGTCTTCACGGTGATCCGCAGCCAGTTCGGGTTCGGGGCCGCTGACAGCGAGAACGGATGGGCCTGCCACCAGCCTTGTCGGGTGAGAAACCGCCACGTGAGGAACTGCCCTGCTTCGGCGCGCAGCTCGTCGAGGTGGGCGCCCGTCACGTAGATCGAAACGACTCCGGGGGTCTCGGGCACCACCTGGCTGACCACGAGTCGGTGGCGCCACGCCTTGCGGACCGGGGCCCCCACCCGGTGGGCGAGGAGGAGACCGCCGACGAGGACGTAGAGCCCGATCCACAGGGCCCGGTTGACGGGATGGCCGACGAAGTCGTCGCCGTCGCTCAGCGCGTGCGTGAACGACAGGGCGATGGCCAGGTAGGTGGTGAGGTGCATGGCGTACCAGGTCTCGTAGCGGACGGCACGACGGACGACCCGGGCCGAGACGACCCCCACGGCGACAAAGAGGCCGAATCCGATCGTGGCGGTCACGACGTCGGGCAGGGCGAGGACGGTCCCGGTCTCGTGGAAGAACCCGGCGTGGTCAGCGCCGGCGTAGCCCCAGATCGTGAGCAGGGCGTGGGCGGCCAGCAGGCAGATGGAGTACTGGCCGTTCCGGCGGTGCCAGGTGGCGAGCCGGTCCATCCCGATCAGGCGGTCGAGCCAGGGCACCCGGCTCATGAGGAGCACCTCGATGAGCACGAGGTAGGTGCCGAGAAGCCCCGTCACCCGGCCGGCGGCGGTGAGCTGGTCGGCGAGGCTGTGGAGCGACCCGGGCGGGTTGTCCACCACCCACAGGCCGACGACGAGAATCGCCCCCGCGGCAACGGCGGCGGCGACGACACTCTCCCGTCCCGGTTGGGGAAGATGAGCCCGCACCGACGGGGCCGGGGCCCGGTCGGGATCGTCGGGTCGCCGGGTGGGGGCGGAGACCGTGCGCATGGTTGTCCAAGGCTCCTGGCGCGAGGAAATGTCCGACACCAACGGTTCGGTACATCGGGACATTCTTCGAACGACTCGGCGATTCCTCCCAATTTGAGGCCGCCGAAGGACGCCGGGCGGTCGCCGGGCCGTCAGGTGCGGACACCAATTCCCGCGACGACCGGATCAACTCCTATGCCGTGGCCGTCCTGCACGATGAGGCCCAGGCGGCACGGAGCGCGAACATCGACACCGTGAGCGGAGCCACCGTCACCAGCAACGGGTACATCCGGTCCCTCCAACCGGCCATCGACGCCGCCCCCGTCGCCCGCTCGTGACCGGATCCGGTCCCGGCCGGGAGCCCCCGGCGACGAACGCTCCCCGGCGGGCCTGGGTCGAGCAGATCATGGGGATGCCGATCAGCGTCCATCTCCGGGGCAACTCGGTCGGCGGAGCAGCGGCGGCGGCCGCAGTGGCCGCCGTGTTCGCCGACCTGCGGGTCGTCGACGCCGTCTTCAGCACCTACCGGGCCGACAGTGACGTCATGCGCCTCAACCGGAGGGAGGTCGACCTGGCCGGCTGCCACATCGACGTCGGCGAGGTCGTCGAGCTCTGCGACCTCGCCCGCCTCCGCACGGGCGGCGTCTTCGATCCGGAGCTGCCCGCCCCCGATGGTGGGACGTGGTTCGACCCGTCCGGTCTGGTGAAGGGCTGGGCCGTCGAGCGCGCCGCCGCCCACCTCACTGCGCTGACCGGCCCCGAGGGACTCGACTTCTGCCTCAACGCCGGCGGAGATGTGATCGCCGGGACGGCGACGGACGACTCGCCGGCCTGGCGGGTCGGCATCGAGGACCCCGCCGACCTCAGCCGGATCCTCTGCGTCCTCCCCCTCCGGACGGGCGGCGTGGCCACATCCGGGAGTGCGCACCGCGGCGCGCACATCGTCGACCCCCGCACCGGCGCGCCGGCGTCCGCACTGATGGCCGCCACCGTCACCGGCCCGTCCCTCATGTGGGCCGACGTCTACGCCACCGCCGCGGTGGTCCGGGGCGCCGACGCCCTGGAGTGGCTCGACAGCCTCGCCGGCTACGAAGGCCTCGTCGTCTCCCCCGACGGCCAAGCCTTCGCCACCCCGGGCTTCCCGGTCACCCCCTCCTGAACCGCGCCTGATCGACGCCGGCGGGGCGGGCCCGGAACGGCGGTCTACCGAACGCCCGTGAAAGTCTTATATCGCCTCGTACCACCCAGTAGTAGGGATGAAAATAGGGATTCGGCCCTCGTCGATGCTTCGTAGATCCCGGACCGTCACCGCCCCGAGAGGCAGCCAGTTCTACCCCTGAGCCGTGCTGTACGCCGCCGAACTCGTGATCGTATCGACACAGTGCCGGCCTGAGACCGCTGGTGTGGGCCCACGCTGATCCGGCCGTCATGGGCGTCGATATGGCACGAACGGATCTATTGGGGGCGTTGTGACCACCGAGTGTCCTCGTCGTCTAGGTCGGTGGATACGGTCGCGTGATGGGTGGACGGCGGCTTGAACGGCGCAGACAGGCCATGGCGGGCGTCGTCGCGGCGATCTGCGGCATAGCCGTCTTCGCCGGCCGGGCCGGCGCCACCGCCAGTGCGGTCCTGCCGCCGGAGCTGCGGTTGGGCAACGACACAGGCCAGGTCGTCGATGCCGGCCAGGCCCGGGAGATCACGACCGCGCTGTGGCCGCTGCGGGAACAGGGCCTCGCGTCCGACGACGTCGCCACGACCGACCGCCTCGAGGACGGCGTCGCCCGCGAGTTCGACGACGCGGTCAGCATCGACGACCGCGCCCGACCGAACATCACCCCGCTCCGCCGGGTACGCCCCTACAGCAATCTGACCGTGTTCGTGCCGCACCAGACCACCTACCCGGCCGCCTTCTTGGCCCAGGTGCTGACCAGTGTCTACGCCACCGTGCCGTCGGAAGGGTCCGTGGCCGGTGCCCCCTACGTCGAATTGGTGGTCATCACCCGGCACGACCGGTCGTCGTCATGGAAGGTCAGTCTCGACACCGGCTACGCCGCCACGACGTTGCAGCTTCCCTCGACCGGGGCCGACGGCCTCGGCACCGACCCGCCCCCGAGCTTCATCGACCCGCCCGCCCTGTTCAGCGGGCTGGCGGGCTACTGGCAGCACTGGAAAGACACCGGCACCCCACCGGCCGACGCCGAACTGTGGCTCCCCGGCTACTGGACCACCCAACGAGCGGCCAAGCTGGCCTCCGTCCGCAACCGGAGTGCCGATCCCGGCTGCGGCGGCTGCATCCGTAACGTCGGCTATCGGGCCGACCCGGCGACCGACGGCATCTGGTCGTTCGCGGTCAGCCGGCCCGACGGGACGCCCGCCCGGCTGGTGTGCTCCACGGTTCGGATCACCGACCGGTCCGTGCCGGGACGACGACAGCTGGCACTGCACCAGGACGGGGCTCGCAACAACTGGGGTGGCTGGCTCGCTCCCGGCGTGTACTCCGCCATCACCACCAGCGCCGTCCGCCAGAGCTGCATCAAGACCGGTCCCGCTCGCCAAGACGGCCTCGCCATCCTCGGCGGCAACGGCGACATCGTCGCCGCCCATGCAACCAGAGCATCCCCGGCCCTCATCTTTCATCTCCGGTTGCCCTTCGGAGTCGCCGCCGCGCTCGGCGTCGGCCTCGCCATGGTTCTCGCGCTTGCCATCGTGCAGACCCGACTCCGGCGCCTCACGACCGGAACCGTCGGCTCCCCGCCGCCGCTACCCACACCCCCCTGGCCGGCGCCCACCCCGGGCTGGGCCACAGGCGGGGCGCCGTTCACGATGGCGACCACTTCGCCAGGCCAGGGATCGGGAGAGCAGGATCACACCTGGCGACGCGCCGCCCGCATGCGGCGGTGGTCGCTGGGCCTCTCAGTGGCGCTGAGCGTCGCCGGAACCGCCATTCCCTTCGGGCTGATGACGCACAGCGCCCTGGTCGGCGTCGGCCTCGCCGTGGCGTTCGGCGCGTTCCTCGCCTGGCTGGCGGTCGCCTCGCGACGTCAGGCCGAACAGCGGCTCAACGTGTCGGCCGCGGGCACGCTGTCGGTCAACGGGCTCCTCGATTTCTCCTGCCTCCCAGAACCGTGGCCCGCCCAGTCCCGCGAGACCCTATCGGCGGCCGCCGCCCCCCGGGCGCCAGGTCTGAGCGTCACCCTGGCCGTGACCGACGGGTATCTGACCGTCGAGCGACGCCGCGTCGCACTGACCGGCACCACACCCTTCACCGCCCGGGTCGCCCTCAGCGCCATCCGAGACGTCCACGTTGGACCGGCCCAATTGACCCTGAACGGCTCCTCGCTCAGCTTCGACCTGGCATCGGGCGAGCAACTTCGAGTCGACCTCGGCGTCGGCACAGCCTCCGCCCAGCGCGTCGCCGCCGGCATCGACGAAGCGAAACGCCAGGCCGCAAGCCGCCCGCTGCCCTCGTCGCCGGGCATCGAAGTCACCTCGCCGCCCCCACCGCTGCGGACGCCAGCGGCAACAGCCGGGCTGCTCATGATGGCCTTCCTGCCCCCCTGGGCCCTGGCCATGATCGGGGCGCACAACGGGCCGTTCGCCGCGGCAGCGCTCACTGGCGGGTTGTTCGTCGCCCTCGCCCTCACCATCAAGCGGCCCCCGTCCATGGCCTCCGTCCTGGCCCGGGCCATGGCCGTTGGGGCGGGGGCGTTCGCCGTCGACGCCGTCCGCCTCGGCCAACCGGTCCGGCTCACCGGCGCGGCTATATGCGTTCTGCTCGCTGCCTGGCTCGCGAGGCAGTCCCCGACCCGGGACACCGCGCAGCCGACGTCCCTGCCCCGATAGCGCCTGCGCCGAATGGCACTAGGAATGACGGTCAGTTGGCCCCGCGCAGCCCCACCCGGCCACGCTCCGTGAGGACCACGTAGAACCCTCTCACGAGCAGCCCTGCCGATTATCGGGCTGTTTCCCCGTTCCCTGCCCCGCACGCCGTCCCGGCATTAGCGCGTGGTTAGCGGTCAGCTAGCAGTGAGCGGGGCGACCGCTCGCTACTACCGTTGGTCCCATGGCCAATCGGGCGGTGTTGATCGTTTCGGACGCCTTCGCGCCCCCGATCGAGTACGAGCCGGCGAGCGGACTTCTCGCGGCCAACTACTCGGTGCCGATCTTTTGGCTGTCGCTGTTCACGTCCTCCGACCTGGTCACGTGGCCGTGCACGCTGGACCACAATGCGACCTACACGGCGGTCCATGGCACACGAAACTCGTGCCTCGAAAACTCACGCGCCCGACTCGCTCGGTGGAGTGACCGGTGGCCGGAAGCGTTCGGCGCACTCTCGTCGTCCTGGTTGGAGTTCATCGAAGGCGTCGATCGACGGTTCATCGGGGTGTGGACGGAGGCGATCAGCGACATGTCAGGTGACGAGACCTGGGCGAACGTCCTGCTGTCCTACCTTCTTGGGCTCGATGATCTGAGTTCACCGGGGTTTCGGGAGGCTCTTGGGCAGAGCTACCTCGGTCTTGATGTAGCCAAGGGGACGCTGCGGCCAACGGAGGAGGGGCCTGTATCGCTGCTCGCGGCTGGCTACTCGTGGTCTCAGCCAGCGCC
Source organism: Actinomycetota bacterium (assembly GCA_030838785.1). Classification (GTDB taxonomy): domain Bacteria; phylum Actinomycetota; class Acidimicrobiia; order IMCC26256; family BP-133; genus BP-133. The sequence goes on from JAUZEY010000173.1 coordinate 13,395, forward strand.
GTGGGAGTGAAGCACCCCGAGTGCACAGGTGCCGATAGTTCTGGGGTCGGCCGTCCCGACCCCGCTTGAGTCGTGAGGCTCGACCAGGGGGCCCGGCTCCCGACATTTCCGGACGGCCGCCATCCCCGGCTTCTCGCAACATCAAGGCGTGAGCGTCGGGCTCTCTCCGGCACCCGGGCGCTTCCTCTAGCTCCCGAGATCGCTTCGGGACCGGAATTCGGCCCGCCTGGCGCACGGGCAGCTGCCCGGTGAGCTCGACGCCCAGCATGCGTTCGAGCGCCCGCCGGGGTACGCGCAGCGTGTCGCCCAGGTCGATCACCGGCAGGCCGCTCCGGCCGCCGCTCGCTCGCCACTCCTGCGTGAGGGCGGGTCCCGAATCATGACGCTCACCAGTAGTCCCAGTGAGCGCTGTGCCGGTGGCGAGGCGCCGGCGTGTCATACCGACCTTGGCGCAGCGCCTGGCGATCCCGGTGCCGGAGGCGGCGGTTCTCCCAGCGGGCCACGGCGCCAATGCCGCGCCACTTGCCGCCGAGCGGGCCACCACCGAACTCGCAGGGGGCAAAACCGACGAGCTGTTCGAGGAACTCAGAACGGGCGAGATCCCCGAGCGCCCTGCGGGCATGCGGGTGACGGCCGCCCCAGACGGGATCGAGAAGAGGCTCACGCCAATCGGCGGGAAGGCGCAGACCGGCGCGGCCGGCGGCCTGCACCCATGGGGGCATCGTGTTGTATGTGCGGGACACGGAAACACTCCTCCGTGCCTGACCTTCAGGCACCTACAACACGCCGCACCTCCTCGCTCGGGTCCTACCCATCATGACACCGGCTGCGCCATGCGCACCTCTTCCAAAGCAGCCTCCGCCGCCTCGGCGGCCTCCCGCCCGAGAGCGCCGTGTCGTCAGCCGGCGCGGTCGATGCGACTGGTCAGGTGAAGGTGCTCGTCGGCCGGGCCGGGCAGGACTCGGACCAGCACGATTCCGCGGGCGTCGATGGAGACGACCTCGGCCACGGCCGGGTCCGCTTCCTCATTGCCGACGACGACATAGTCACCGACACCGAGCACAATCCCAGACTCGACGTCGCGGAGGTTGGTGTGCGTGAGACGGTCGCCGTCGGTGCGGTGGTAGTCGACCCACAGATCCCACGCCAGTGTCATCACCTTCACCTCCCTCAGGCGGGCACCTGCTGGAGTTCGAACTGCAGGCCGACCGCCTCGGCGTAGCGGGCGAGCCGTTGGAAGGGCGAATCGACGTCGTTGTCCTCGACCGCCTCAACTTCGTCGATGGTGAGGCCGGATCGCTCGGCCACCTGCTCGACCGTCAGACCCAGCGCCTCGCGCCGCTGCCAGAGTGCCGTGGTCATCTGCATGACGACCCTCATCCGGGCCATTTCGGACCGGATCTCGGGATGGCGCGATTCCAGCTCGCGGATCGTCTCCTCCAGCTCGTCCGGTTCGAAGTCGTCCTGCTGAGCGTCCATCGTCGCCTCCGATCCCAGGATACCGGCCCCGGCTACCGGCGGCCCCGCCGCCGCCAGTCCGCCAGCCGGGCTTCCGCCAGGTCGATCTCGGCCAAGGGTGTCCGTCGGCTCTTCTTCTCGAAGGCAGAGACGGCTAACAGCACATGCCCGCCGCTCCCTTCGTCGGAGAACAGCACCCGATAGACGTGCTCCCGGGTCCTCGCCCGAGCCTCGTAGATCTCGCCGCGGACATGCCGTGCCGCTCGGCCGTCCATGAGCACTGCGTGCATCGCTTCGAAGATGGCGGCGGCGGACACAATGTCGAGAGTGTCGATGAACTCTCTGGCCGGCGCCGCGCCCGCCGGCGTCCGGTAGTAGCGCCACCGGCGCCTCGGCATCAGCCGCCGCCTTCGTCGAGGGCTGCTCCCAGCGTCTCGGCGACGGCCTGGTCGGCGATGTCGAGGGCGTGGGCGTAGACCCGGAGGGTCATGGCGGGGTTGGCGTGGCCGAGGCGGTTGGCCACGGTCCGCAGGTCATGGCCGCTCCCGATCGCCAGGGTGGCCGACCAGTGGCGTAGGTCGTGGAGCCGCCACCGGGTTTCGAGACCGGCCCGGTTGGCCGCCAGGCGCCACCAGGAGGTGATCCGCTCGGGGTTGACCGGTCGGTCGCCGACGGCCAGCATCCACGGCCCATAGGGGGAGCGCTCGGCCCGCAGGTCCTTGATGGCGGCCACTGTGCCGGCGTCGAGCGTGACCGTCCGCCGGTTGGCGGTCTTGGTCGGATCGTCCCTCAGGGTGGGGGTCTGCCGATCGACCTTGGTTCCATGGCGGATGATGGCCATGTTGCTGTCGATTGTGATGTGGTCGCCGGTGACGTCGTCCCACCGGAGGGCGGCGAGCTCCCCCCGGCGGGCGCCGGTCACGGCGGCGAGGCGCAGCGCAAGTCCCGCGGCGGGATCGTGAGCGGCCGCCTCGGCCAGCACCCGGCGCACCTGGTCGGGGGTGAGCGACCCTCGGGGCATGGTCTTGCGCCGGCCGAGCCCGGCGACGGTGGCGGCATTGGTCATCACCCATCCCCACCGCATCGCCTGGGTGAGCGCGGCCCGCAGCGCCTGGTGCTGGTTGGATCGAGCCCTCCCCCACCCCGGCCCGGCGCAACCGGGTGTGCCAGCGGTCGACGTCGGCCACGCTGAGGCGGGCGACGGCGATCTGGGCGATGGGGTCGGCCTTGACCAGCGTCGCCCGGCTCACCTGGTCCCGGGCTGAGGACGGCGCCCAGACGGGCTCGTTCAGCTCCAGCCACAGATCGAGGAGGCTGCCGACGGTGCGGCCGGCGGCATTCGACGGCCGGAGGGTCATCTCGGCGGCGGCCCGCTGGGCGTCGCGCTTGGTCCCGTGGACCGTCCGGCTCACCTGGGTGGGGCGGCCCCGCTCGTCCCGGCCCGTGAAGGCGCGGACCTCCCACACTCCGGGCCGCTTCTCACGCATCGTCGCCGCATGGCCACGATACAGTAGGGATGGAGTAGGGATGAAGCGGTTTTCGAACTACCGAACGCCCGTAAAAGTCTTACGGGCTATGACCATCCGCTGGATCTGGTTGGTGCCCTCGTAGATCTGCGTGATCTTGGCGTCGCGGAACATG
>JAUZEY010000024.1 GCA_030838785.1 Actinomycetota bacterium
GGAACAACGGGCACCCTGGTGGTGCCCGGCCCAGCGAGTTCCGCGGACCGATGTTGCTCCTTTACGGGGCGGACGACCCACTGGTGCACGGCGCGATCTCTGGAATCGTAGAGCGCTTCGGGGCGAGCACGACCGTGACTGAGATCGAAAAGTCAGGCCACTGGCCGCACCTCGAGCGTTCCGCCGTTGTCGCAGAGGAGATCGATCGCTTCCTCGCCTCTATCGTGGCAGCTCGTGAGGGCAGCGCCGCCACACGGACGTGAGTCGCCTGACGATTGGAATTCTCGACGACTACCAAGAGGTTGCTCTTAGCCTCGCAGACTGGGGTTCCCTGGACGCCGACATCGAGGTGTTCGCCGTCCCGTTCGCGGACGCGGACGAGACCGTCGAGCGCCTTGCGGACTTCGACGTTTTGGTCGCGATGAGGGAGCGGACACTCTTCCCCGCCGGTGTGCTGTCCCGTCTGCGGCGCCTGAAGCTGCTGGTGAGCACTGGCCCAGTCAACTCGGCGATCGATGTGAAGGCAGCCCGGGAGCTCGGCATACAGGTCTCGGGTACGGGCTACTTCTCGTATCCGGCGGCTGAGCTCACCTGGGCATTGATTCTCGCCGCAAGCAGGAACCTGCCGGCGCAGGTGCAGTCGATGCGAAAAGGCGGCTGGCAGCTTGGCCTGGGGGCAAGCGTTCGCGGTCGGATCTTGGGCCTGCTGGGTCTAGGAAATATCGGCCAGCAGGTCGCCGCCTTTGCTCACGCGTTCGGTATGCCGGTCGTCGCCTGGAGTCCGAACCTGACGGCCGAAAGCGCCGCCGGGCATCAGGTGACGGCCGTCTCGAAGGAACAGCTCTTCGCCAGCGCGGACGTGTTGTCAATCCACATGGTGCTGAGCGAGCAGAGCCGAGGCCTGGTGGGAGCTTCCGAGCTCGCCATGATGAAACCGACATCGATACTGGTCAACACCTCTCGCGGCCCTCTCATCGATGAGAGCGCCCTCGTGGATGCACTGAAGCGGCGCGTCATCGGCTGCGCCGCGCTCGACGTGTACGAGACCGAGCCGCTCCCCGTGGACCATCCCCTGCGCTCCTTGGACAATGCCCTTCTGACCCCGCACATCGGATATGTGACCCAGCAGCTCTACACGGTCTTCTACGAAGATGCGGTTGAGGACATCGCCGCGTTCATCTCAGGCACGCCCCTCCGGGTCATGGCTTGACTGGCTACGTGAAGGCGGGTTCTGCAGCCAGGAAGCGCGCAACGTGACTGACGAAGAGCGACGGGTACTGGAAGAGGGACCCGTGACCGGAATCCGGGTAGACGATCAGCTCGGCTCTGGGGATGTGCTGAGCCAGGATGTAGGAGTTGATGGTCGGAAGCATGATGTCGTGGCTGCCGCTGACCACCAGGGTGGGTTGAGTGATTTCCTTGAGCTCCCCGAAGCGTTCGCGGCGTGGGCTGTTCCATTGCGTCAACGCGGCCCGTTGCGCCTGAGCCGTCTGCACCGAGCTCGGAGGGTCGACGTCCTCGGTGCGCTGGTGCCGTCGGCTCCAGAACTCGCGCCCGGCCGCCCGACTGGCGTCGGAGGGCCCGAAGAAGAGGAAGAGGTAGTCCTCCATCGTGAGCTCCGGGCGTCCGGCGATCTTGCCCACGTCGGGGTGGCGGTCCTTCATCTCGCCACCCCGGGGCGCCGTGCCGACCAGCACGAGTCGGCGCACCTGTTCCGGGTGACGCAATGCCAGGGCTTGGGCGACGCAGCCGCCGATTGAGAAGCCGAGAACGTCGATCTTCTCGAGCCCAAGGGCGGCGATGAAGGCCGAGCAGTGATCACCCATAGCTTCAATCGTGTCGGGTGTCTCGCCCCTCGAGCCGGCGACCCCGGTGTTGTCGAACAGGACGACCGGGCGGTCGGCGCCGAGACCGTCTGTGACGAGCGGGTCCCAGTGGTCCATTCCGCCCCGGAAATGCTGAATGAAAAGGAGGGGTGTGCCGGTCGACGAACCGAAGCGGCGGTGGGCGAAGTGAACGCCCTGCGCCTCGATGGTCTGCGTCGGCGCGTCGAGATGCGATTGGGGGCTCAACGAAGGGGACTCCTTCTCGATCTTGATCAGCAGCCGGAACGGCGGGCCGGTCGGACCGCATGACAGGCGTCGAGGCGAACTTCACGGTCGCCGAGCATGTGGTGGCGGACAGTGTGGATGAGCTGCTCGACCGCCGGGTCGGCCAAGGAGTAGAAGACCTCCCTCCCGGCCCGGCGGGCGGCGACGAAGCCGCACCACCTCAGACAGGCCAGGTGGTTGGAGACGCGGCTTTGCCCGCCACCGACGGCGGCGACGAGGTCGCTCACGTTCCGTTCGCCGCCCGAGAGCTCCTCGACGATCTGCAGGCGGGTTGCGTCCGACAGCACCTGGAAATAGCGGGCGATCGTATCGAGGTTCTGGCCGGTAGCGACCCGCACGGCCGCCCTCATGTCGTTGTGGAAAGCTTTACGGCCGGCGGTTCGGCGCAACAGAACCAGGGCTCGAGCAGGTGCGGCACACCCGTGGTCGTCCCCCTGGGGTCTCCGGCGCCCGGTGGGGCTCCGAGCCCGGTGAGGCTCCAGACTGTGTCGAAGATCTCGGCCCGGGAACGTCCGTCGCCCTCCCCGTCGGTGATGGCGTCCAGCACCGCGGCTTGGAGGACATCGACTTCGGGGTCGTGATGCCGCCACGGAAACACCAACTGGCCGGCGTCGAAGGGGCCGAGCACCGCGGCCATCTCGGGCAGGTCGAGGAGCAGCGACCCGGCCGGCACCAGAAGGCGGAGGGCGAGCTGAATCGGAGCCACGCTGGCGACGAGGTCGTAGGCGGCGATGCGATCGAGGAACGCCCGGTAGTCGTGGATGGTCATCCACGGGTGGAACGGGATGAACGTCGGGTTGACGGCGAGACCGTGCCGGCGCAGAAGTCCGAGGGCCCGGCCGAAGTCGCCCGCGGTGTGGCCTTTGGCCAGGCGGGCCAACACCTCGTCGTCGAATGACTCGACGGCGGTCGTGACGAACACGCAACCGGTGTCGGCCAGGACCGGGAGATGGCGGGCATGGTGGAGAATGTGCTCCACCTTGATGGTCACGTCGTAGGTGACGTCGGGGTGCCGGTGGTGCATCTCCTGCACGATGCGCACGGCATGCGGCACCCCGTTCCAGAAATCGGGGTCCCCGAAGGTGATGTGCTGCGCACCGGCGGCCACCTGCTGGTCGATGTCGGCGAGGACGACGTCCGGCTGCACGATCCGGAATCGCCCGTCGTAGACGGGAACCACCGGGCAGTGGCGGCACCGGTGGCGGCAGCCCCGACTGGCCTCCGTGTAACCGGCCACGCGGGTGCTCCCGTCGGTCATCTGAAGCTGTGCGTAGCGTTCCAGACCCGGTAGGCCGCGGCGGTCGGGCACCAGGAACCGTTGCCTGGTCAGGGACACCGGCGTACCCCTGTTGTGGTGCCCCCACTCTGTGACCAGCCGGACCAACTCGTCCTCGAACTCGCCCCCGATCACCGCCACCGCACCGAGACCGGTCAGGAGTTCAGCGTTGGCCGGAGCGTAGAGCCCGAAGAAGCAGATCTCTATCCCCGGATTGATGCGCTGAACCTCCGGGACGACCTCGATGGCCACTCGGGTTGCGGTGTGCATGGGGACGTGGAACGCGACGAGGTCCGCGGCCCTTACGGACGGCTCGTCGAGGGGATCACGGGTGAGATCGAGACAGGTCACCTTGGCGCCGGTCTCGGCCAGCCAAGCCGCCGGGCTTGCCAAACCGAACGGCTGATGCCCGCACTCGTACGTAGCGACGAGTACCACGTTCATCGGATCAGCCCGCCCGGACCGCCCGTGGTCCCCATCCTGTTCTTCCCCCGACGCCGAGTGAGTTGCGTTTTGGTACACACTAAGCCGGAGGCTGCGCATTGGCAAGTAGGTTTCAAACCACTACTGTGCCGTATCGCCGCCGGGCATTTCCTCCCAACCGCGTGCTAGGGGCAGGATGACCAACGCCGTCGAGACTCTCTGGAATCCGCCTCCGGATGTGCGGGACCGCACGGGGACAGGTCTCTACCTCAGGTGGCTCGAAGAGCGGAGAGGCTTGACATTCGAGGGCTACCACGAGCTCTGGCAATGGTCGGTCGATCACCTCGAGGACTTCTGGCAGTCGATCTGGGACTACTTCGAGGTCCGCTCGGAGACGCCCTACGAGCGCGTCCTTACCAGCCATGACATGCCTGGCGCACGCTGGTTTCCCGGCGCGACCCTGAACTACGCCGAGCACGTGCTGCGGGGCGCCCGCCAGGCCGGCGCCGACGGAGGTCCGGTCATCCTCGCCCGCTCGCAGACCCGACCGCCATCCGAGTTCACCGCCATGGAGCTGGAGGATCAGGTTGCTCGGGCGAGGGTAGGTCTGGCGCGGGTGGGTGTCGGGAAGGGTGACCGGGTGGCGGCCTATCTGCCCAACGTGCCCGAGACGCAGGTCGCGTTCCTCGCCGCCGCCTCGCTCGGTGCCATCTGGGCGTCGTGCGCGCCCGAATTCGGCACCCACAGCGTCGTGGACCGGCTCCGTCAGATCGAACCGAAGGTGCTCTTCGCGGTCGACGGCTATCGGTTCGGAGAAAAGGCGATCGATCGGACGGCGGACGTGAACGGGATCCGTTCCGAGTTGCCGAGCCTGGAGACGGTGGTGGCGGTGCCGTATCTCTACCCTGGCGAACAGCGCCTGGAGTACGCATTGGCGTGGTCGGACTTCATGTCCGAGGCAGGCCGGCTGGCTTTCGATCCGGTGCCCTTCGACCATCCGCTGTACGTCCTCTATTCGTCGGGAACCACCGGACTCCCGAAGCCGATCGTGCACGGGCACGGCGGCATCCTGCTCGAGCACCTGAAGTTGGGTGCCTTCCACCACGGCCTTGGCCCCGGTGAGCGCCTCTTCTACTTCTCGACCACAGGCTGGATGATCTGGAACCTGCTCGCTTCCGCGCTCGCCGTCGGCAGTGGCGTGGTGCTCTACGACGGCGACCCGAGTCGGCCCGACCTCTCCACCCTGTGGAGGCTGGCGGCGGAGACCAGAACCACGTCTTTCGGGGGCAGCGCCGGGTTCTATATGGCCTGTCGCAAATCCGGGATCGTTCCCAAGGAACTCGTCGACACCTCGGCTCTGCGCACCGTCCTCTCCACGGGCGCGCCCCTTCCTCCGGAAGGATTCCGCTGGATCTACGAAGCGGTCAGCGACGACGTTTTCCTCGCCTCCACCAGCGGCGGGACCGACGTCTGCACCGCGTTCGTGGGGGGGAGCCCCCTGCTCCCGGTCCGGGCCGGGGAGATTGCCTGTTGCTGTTTGGGATGCAAGGTCGAGGCGTTCGACGCCTCCGGCAAGCCGGTGATCGGGGCGCAGGGCGAGTTGGTGGTGACCGAGCCGATGCCGTCCATGCCGGTCGGCTTCTGGAACGACCCCGACGGGAGCCGCTACCGGGCCACGTACTTCGAAGACTTTCCCGGCGTGTGGCGCCACGGCGACTGGATCAAGTTCAGCCCGTCCGGTGCGGCCGAGATCTCCGGTCGCTCGGACGCCACCCTCAATCGGGGCGGCGTCCGGCTCGGGACCAGCGAATTCTACTCGGTGGTGGAGAACATGCCGGAGGTGACCGACAGCCTCGTCGTTCACCTCGAGGATCCGGAGGGCGGGAGTGGTGAGTTGATCCTGTTCGTCGTCCTGGCCCCCGGAGCAACCTGGGATGACACCCTGCGGACGAAGGTCGCTCGTGAGCTCCGGGGCGCGCTCTCGCCTCGTCATGTGCCCGACACCATGCACGCCGTGGCCGCCGTGCCGAGAACCCTGTCGGGCAAGAAGCTCGAAGTGCCCGTCAAGCGCATCCTCACCGGACTGCCCGCCGACACCGCCGCCAACCGCGGCGCGATGGCCAATCCAGAGTCGCTCGAAGCCTTTGAAAAGCTGGTCGCCGAACGGCGCGCCGAGGTTCGAGCCTGAGCTTGGTGTTCCGTCTGGCGAGTATTGAATTGCAACCTTGACACCGTTGCGGAATGCAACGTAGGGTTCGAGGCATTCACTCGCTCCCGACTGAAAGGGTGCCGATGACCACCCTCCTCCCTGAGCGGCTGCTCGCCTCGGTTCGCTCCAGCGACAGCATCGTGATCAACGGTGAACGTCGGGCGTCGATGAGCGGCGAAACCTTCGACGTGTTCGACCCTGGAACGGGTGAGGTGATCGGACAGGCGGCCTCCGGTGGCGAGACCGACATCGACGTCGCCGTCCGCGACGCCGACCGCGCCTTCCGCGAAAGCTGGAAGGACGCCAAGCCCACCGTGCGCGCCAAGGCCCTCCTGCGTCTCGCCGATCTGATCGAAGAGAACACCGCGGAGCTGGCCCAACTCGAGACGCTCGACAACGGGAAGCCGCTGTGGGAGACGACCAACTTCGACGTTCCCATGACGGCCGAGTTGTACCGCTACTACGGTGGTTGGGCCACGAAGCTCACCGGTGACGTCCTGCCCGTCTCCCCGCTCTTCGGTCCCGCGTTCGCCTACACCCGCCGGGAACCTTTCGGGGTCGTCGGGGCAATCGTCCCCTGGAACTTCCCCCTCATGATTTCGGCCTGGAAGCTGGCTCCGGCCCTCGCCGCCGGAAACGCCGTGGTGATCAAGCCCGCCGAGCAGACGCCGCTCAGCGCTGTGCGCATCGCCGAGCTCGCCCTCGAGGCCGGGTTCCCGCCCGGCGTCATGAACGTTGTCACGGGCTTCGGCGAGACCGCCGGCGCCCCCCTCGTGACCCACCCGCTGGTGCGGACCGTCGCCTTCACCGGGTCCGGCGAGGTCGGCAAGCTGATCATGCGCAGCGCTGCGGACCACCTGAAGCCCGTCCACCTCGAACTCGGCGGCAAATCCCCCAACATCATCATGGCCGACGCCGACATCCCCTCGGCAGTACAGGGTGCCATGCTCGGCATCTTCTTCAACCAGGGCGAAGTGTGCTGCGCCGGCTCACGCATCTACGTCGACGCCCCCGTGTACGACGAGTTCGTCGACGCCATCACGACCCATGCCGGCTCGCTCAAGCTGGGCCATGGACTGGCCGAGGGTACCCAGATGGGGCCGCTGGTCTCGGCCGAACAACTGGAGCGGGTGGGCGGCTTCGTCGAACGCAGCCGCGAAGACGGCGCCACCGTTGCCGTTGGGGGCGAGCGGGCCAAGGACGTCAACAACGGCGGCTATTTCTACCGGCCGACGGTGGTCACCGGCACCACTGACGACATGGAGATCGCCCGGGAGGAGGTGTTCGGGCCCGTTGCGGTGGTCATGCCCTTCGACGGCGAGGATGACGTGCTGCGCCGGGCCAACGGAAACGCCAACGGCCTCGCCGCTGCCGTGTGGACCCGCGACGTGAGCCGAGCCCACCGTCTCGCCTCCCAGCTGGAGGCCGGCACGGTGTGGGTCAACGCCTACAACATGATCGACCCGACGATGCCGTTCGGGGGCTACAAAGCCTCGGGCTTCGGCCGGGACTCCGGCGCCGAGGCGCTGCTCCACTACACGCAGACGAAGTCGGTCTGGGTCAACCTCGACCGCTGACCTTCTGCCGATCCGATTCGACACGAGAAAGGTGTCCCTTTCATGAGCCATGACATCAGCCAATTCGCCGAGGCCCACGCCAAGGCCATCGCCTCCGGCGAGTTCGACACCGCGCTTGGGGACTTCTCAGCTGAGTTTGCCCCGAAGGTTCCGTCGATGGTTCCACTCCTTCCGGAAGGCCTGAACGCCGCCGAAGTGCTGAGTATCGAAATGCGGGGTAGCGATCACGTGATCCGCACCCGCTATGACGGTTCGACGGCCAGCGCCACCGTAGAGGCGGTGTGGCGGGAGGATGGCGGTCGCCCGAAGATCGTCGACGCCAAATTCCTGTAGGTCCCCGCCTGAGGCCGCGGACGTGCCGGACAGGCACCGGGACTTTCACCGCTGGTGACACCATCAGCGGGGACGCCGCCTCTACTCAGCCAGTTCGCTGAGCTTCGCCCGATGGGCGAGCACGCCGCCCTCGATGCTGGCGAGGGCGGCCCTCGCCCCACCGTCGGCTTGCGCCGCTAACGCCGCGCTCACGTGTCCTCCGAGGCGGTCGAGATGCTCGTCGATGAGCCGCCGCACCTCTTCGTCGGTGGCGGCCCCCGGCCATAGATTGGGCGGCCTTCGACCGGCCCCGCTTGGCATGCTCCCGAGGGGCGATAGGCCGAGTGCCTCATCCTCCTCGACGAGCAGCTCGGCCCACGCCCGCAAGTCGTCGAAGAGGTGGTCGAGCGCGGCGTGAAGCGGGTGTGACCCGGGAACCTTGCGGTGCGCCTGCTTCACCTCCAGGACGGCGTCGATCACCTCGCTCAGCACCTCGTTCAGGGCCACGGCTGGATCGTCGGATGTAGGGGCCACAGCACGACACTGTACGACGGCCCGCTGGGTGAGGTCGCTTCCGGAGATCCCCGTTGGGAAGCCTGGGTCGTGGCGCGACTCCCCCCTGAAATGAGCACATCAGAAATGCGTGATATGTGCGCGAGAAGCAGGGGCGAAAGCATCAGAATATGATGATGAGCTTGGCGTCGGTAAATCCGCTCCCTATAGTGCGATTTCAGGTGCCGATGGGGTTACCAATTTGGCACCACCCAGCGTTCGCAGCATGAAGCCGTCACAGGGGGTCTCAAACAATGCCAGCCTCACGCGCTCTCCTCCGGATGGGGATTCTCCTTTGTACGGTGGGAGTCCTCGCCCTCCTCGGCCCAGCGCCGGGTATCGGCGAACGTCCCGCCGGCGCAGT
>JAUZEY010000201.1 GCA_030838785.1 Actinomycetota bacterium
TGATCCACCCCTGACCCGACGGCGCAGGCTCAATAGAGTGGGGCACGGTGGACGCCGACGCCTGTGCCCGTGAGCTGCTCGAGGTGGTCCCGTTGGGGAGCCGCTGGTTGCGGGCGGCCGTCCGCCGGCGGGAGCCGTCGTGGTCGCTGCCCCAGCTCCACACGCTCGGTTTCCTGCAACTCCAGCCGGGGGCCAGCCTGTCCGAGTTGGCCGGCCACCTCGGCGTCGGCCTGCCGTCGGCGTCGGCGCTCGTCAGCCGCCTCGTCGGCACCGGTCAGGTCGACCGCCGGGACGACCCCGAGGAACGGCGCCGGACGATCCTCACCCTGACGCCCCAAGGAGAGGCGCAACTCGAGGCGGCGATCCAGGCCGGCCGGGAGGAGCTGAGCGAACGGCTGCGGTCCCTCCCGGCCAGGGACCTGACCCGGGTCGAGGGGGCCCTGGCCGTCCTGCGGGAACTCTTCACCGACGGCCTCTCGGAGAAGGAGGCACCATGAAGATCGGGACCCTGCTGCGCCTCGGGTACTCCGACATCGTTGGCCGGAGCCGGGTCCTGGCCGATCTCTACGCCGGCCAGGAGGCCGATACCGGGGCCGCTCTGCGGCCGTCGTACGACGACGTGGTCGCGCAGGCGCGCGACCTGGAAGCAGCCGGGTTCGACGCGGTGTTCACGATCGAGGCCATCCATGACGTCTTCCTCCCCCTCGTCCTGGCCGCCCAGGCCACCGAGCTCGAGCTGATGACCAACGTGGCCATTGCCTTTCCCCGGAGTCCGGTACACCTCGCCCATCAGGCCTACGACTTGCAACTGGCGTCCAAGGGCCGGTTCGCCCTCGGGCTGGGCAGCCAGGTGAAGCCCGTCATCGAGCGGTGTTTCAGCGCGACCTGGTCCCGCCCCGTCGATCGCCTCCGGGAGGTCGTGCTCGCAGTCAAGGCCATCTTCGCCGCCTGGCAGGACGGGACTCCCCTTGACTTCCGGGGCGAGTTCTTCACCCATACCTTCATGAACCCGGGCTTCAACCCCGGCCCGAACCCCTACGGTCCTCCGCCCGTGCTCCTGGCCGCACTGGGGCCCCGGATGACGAGGATGGCGGCGGAGGTGGCCGATGGGGTCCTCGTCCATCCCTTCTCGAGCGAGCGCTTCGTCAGGGAGCGGATGATGCCGGCGATCGAGGAGGGTCTGGCCGCGGCCGGCCGGGACCCGGCCACATTCACGCTGGTGAGCAACGTCATCGTGACCACCGGACGCGACGAGGCCGAGATGGCCACCGCGGAGGCGGGGGTACGGGCCCTGCTCGCCTTCTACGCCTCCACCCCCACCTACCGCCCGCTGCTCGAGTTGGAGGGCTACGACGAGCTCCACGTCGAGCTTCACCGGCTGTCCCGGGATGGCCGCTTCGCCGACATGGCCGCGCTCATCGACGACGAGATCCTCGAGCGGTTCGCCATTCGGGCCGAGCCCGGGGCCGTAGGCAACGCCGTTCTGGCGCGCTACGGCGACCTGGCCGGCAGGGTGAACGTCTACCTCCCCTATCCTGCGAGTGCGGACCTCCTGGCCGGTGTGCCCGCCGGTTTTGGCGTCGTGAGCTGAGCCGAGGTATGCCCAAGTCAAGCGAGGGGGCGACTCGCTGGAGCGGGCGAAGCGACTCCGCCGAGTCATAACAACCCTTCGGCAGTGTCACAACGCCGTGTAGCCCCCGTCGACTGTGATGGCCGCACCGGTGATGAACGATGCGTCGTCGCTGGCCAGGAAGACGGCCGCATCGGCCATCTCGGCAGGCTGGCCCATCCGGCCCATCGGTGTCAGGGCCATGGCGCCGGCGATGAGCTTCTCGGGCATCTGGCGCACGAGGGCGGTGTCGGTCACGCCGGGGCAGATGCAGTTGATGCGGACGCCGGCGGCGGCGTACTCCACTGCGGCCGTCTTCGTCATCATCAGGATGGCGCCCTTCGAGGCGCAGTAGGGCGCCATGCTCGGGAAAGCGACCGTCGAGGCGATCGACGCGGTGTTGACGATCGTCCCGCCCCCGCCGGCGACGAGGATCGGAATGGCGTAGCGCATCCCGAGGAACACGCCCCGGGCGTTGACGGCCATCACCCGGTCGTAGTTCTCCTCGCTGCAGCCGGCGGTCGGAACCAGTTCGCCGTCGATTCCGGCGTTGTTGCAGACGATGTCGAGCCGTCCGAACGTTGCCGTGGCGACGTGGAGCATCGTCTGGATGTCCGTCCCGTTGGTTACGTCGGCGTGGACGGGTACGCAGTCGCTACCGAGTCGCTTGGCGAGCTCCTCCTGTTGCCCTGAGATGTCGGCGGCCACCACCTTGGCGCCCTCCCGGTGCAGAGCCTCGACGATGGCCGCACCGATACCCGACCCCGCACCGGTCACCACCGCCACCTTGTCAGCGAGCTTCCCTGCCATCATCCGCGCTCCTTTCGGGTTGTCATCTCTCGGACCTGGTCAGGTCCTGTGACAGCCAGGCGGCTTTGAGCGCCCGCTTGTCAACCTTCCCGGCGTCGTTGACCGGCAGCGGCTCGTCACGCAACCACCACCGGGCGGGCACTTCGAAATGGGCCAGGCGGCCGGCGGCGAACTCCGCCAGCACATCGGCGGCCGGTGCCGTCCCCGTGCGGGCGACGACGGCGGCGGCGACTTCCTCGCCCCACACCGGGTCCGGCAGGCCGACCACGGCGACCTCGGCGACGGCGGGGTGCTCGAGCAGGACGGCCTCGACCCGGGGGGCGGCGATGTTCTCCCCACCCCGGATCACCACATCCTTCGTCCGGCCGACCACCCACAAGAGGCCGTCGTCGACGCGGCCCAGGTCGCCGGTGTGGAGGAATCCGTCGCCGTCGACGGGGGTGCCGGCGGCGTCGTCCCAGTAGCCGAGCATCTGTCCCGGGGTCCGGACGAGGATCTCCCCGGCACCGCTGGCGTCGGGTTCGGCGATCCGCAGCTCGACCACCGGCAACGGCCGCCCGGACGTCCCCGGATGTTCCGCCATGACGGCCCCGGAGCCCGCCGCCACCGTTCCGCCGGCCTCGGTCATGCCGTAGGCGGTGGAAACCCTCCGGCGGGCGTTGGGGAACGCGGCGTGGAGGCGCTGGACCAGCTCGGCCGGGACGGGCGCCCCTCCGAGCGAGATCGACCGGATCCCGGTCAGGTCCCGCCGCCCCAACGTCGGATCGTCGAGGACCCGGAGCGCCATGGTGGGCACGGCGCCCCAGACGTCGACCCGTTCCCGTTCGATGGCGTCGAGGACCTTGCCCGTCTCGAAGCGGCCTTCCAGGAAGACGAGGGTGCCCCCGGTCACCAGGCCGAAGCACATGACCTGGACGCCGCCGATGTGGAACAGCGGGAAGGTGTGGAGGTTCACCTGACCGCGGCTGTCGGGCGGCAGCGTGTGGGGGAGCCGCTTGGAGACCGCCAGCAGGTTGTGGAGATTGGCGATGACCGACCGGTGGGCCAGCACGCCGCCTTTGGGAAGCCCGGTCGTACCCGAGGTGAAGATGATGACCGCCGGGTCGTCTTCCTGTCCCGGCGGTGTGGGCGGGGGCCGGTTTCCGACGGGGGAGGCAGGTGAAGCCCCCGAGTCCCGGCTCGGGGACTCGTCGACGATGCCCTGCAATTCGGTGGTGGTGAGGCGGGCCGGGCCGTCACCGATGTGCTCCAGCCGCCGGTCGTCCCCGACGACGAGAGCGGGCGCCAGCAGGTCCACTGCGTGCGCCACCTCATCGGCGCTCCACCAGCCGTTCCCGGGAGCGACGACGGCGCCGGCGGCTACGACCGCCCAGAAGGCCACCACCCATTCCGGCGAGTTGGGGGCCAGGAGCAGGACGCGATCGCCGGGCCCGACTCCCCGTTTCGTCAGGTGGGCGGCGGCGAGGTCGACGGCGCCGAGGAACTGTTCGGTGGAGATCCGCCGCTCGCCCTGGACGATGAGGTCCCGGCCCGGCCAGCGGGCGACGTCACCGAGGAGTTCCAGGAGGTGGCGGCGGCGCGGTTCGTACATGAGGAAGGGGATGGACGACCCCGCCCGGCGGCTGACCGTCGTGCCCCATTCGAAGCCTGGATGCCCTGCAGCGTCGGTCATCGTCGTCGTCTCGCTCCGTCTCGCCCTGGAAACCGCGGTCAGCTGAAGTCGACGTTCCCGTCGGGGCCCAGCTGGGCCGGTACTCCGCAGAACTCTTCGCTCGTCATTGCTGCGAGCGTGTCCGGTTTCCGGCAGGTGCCCCACGCCCGCCGACCGTCCGGCGTGAGGGAGGCGACGAGTGCGACGGTCGGCGCGCCGTCCCGGTCGTGCATCACGGTGTACGACTCCACCGTCACGTTTCCGGAAAATCCGTCGGTCGACGCCCGGCGGGGCTGGCCGTCGACCTCCGCCTGGGGTCGGTCGCGCCGGAACTCGTGGGTGGGCGGAGCGGTGGAGTACAGCCCGACGGCGTGCTTGGTGAGGTACCAGCCGACGCCGGTGACGAGGCCGACGGATCCGGGGTCGGCCCGGAGCACGTCGACCATGGTGGCGATGGCGTGCATGACGTAGTTGTTGCCCGGTCCGCCGGCGAAGCTGTTCCCCCCGGTGACGGTGGGCGTCCGACCCGGATCGTCGAGCCGGATTCCCAGTTCGGCGGCGGCCACCTGGACGGCCGACGGGAAGCAGGCGTACAGGTCGAGGTGGGCGATGTCGTCGATGCCGAGCCCGGCCCGCCCCAGGGCGGCTCGACCGGCGGCCCGCAGGCCGGGCGACGAGTGCAGGTCGGCCCGCTGCGAGAGGAACCAGTGGTCGTGGGTGTCGGCGCCGCACCAGGGGAACACCCACCGTTCCTCGGGGACGCCGGCGGCGCGGGCGCCTTCGACGGAGCAGAGGATCACGGCGGCGGCCTGGTCGGTGGCGCTGTTGGCGCACAGCGCCTTGGTGTAGGGGTACCCGATCATGCGGTTCGTCGGCGTCGGGGTGTTGATCTCCGTCGCCGCCAGGTGCCGCGGCGACCAGGCGTGGGGGTTCCCGGCGGCGACGGCGCTGAAGCGGCTCCAGAGGTCGGCGATCTTCGCCCGATGCGCATCGAGCGATGCACCGCCAGTGGCCCGGAGGGCGTTCTCGAAAATCGGATAGATCTGGATGGGAACCTCGAGCCCGCGGGCGCCTTCTGCCTCGCTGACACCGGGCAGCGTCTCACCCAAAATCCTCGTCTGCCGGGCGCCGGCCTGCTTCGGCCACTCCAGCCAGACGCCGTCCCTACGGGCCCGGAGTCGGGTGTACGTCGCCTCGGCGCCGACGAGGAGGACGATGCGGCGCTCGCCCCGGACGATCCCTTCGGCGGCGTCGTTGACGAGGAGTTGCGGGGTGTTGCCACCGTCGGAGCAGTACACGGTCTCGGCCGGTGCGGCGCCCAACCGTTCGGCGACGAGCGCACCAGGGTCGGAGTACGGCCAGGAGACGACCTTCGGGACCCGCACGCTGTCGGCCCGTTGCAGCAGGGCCGAGCCGGCGCCGCTGTCGGCGGCCGCCATCCGCAGCGCGTCGACCATCATGTCGAGCGGTTCGGTGGCGACGGTCGGGTCGGGCCGGCGCAGCGTCTGGCCGACACCGACGATGACGGGGGTGCGGGGGTCGAGCCGGCGGCCGGGGCGTAAGGTGAAGCTCCCGAGGGTCATGAGCGGGGGAGCCCGAGGATCCGCTCGGCGGCGATGTTCTTCTGGATCTCGTCGGTGCCACCGCCGATGCGGCCGCTGGGTGCGCCGAGCACGAACTCGGCCCAGGAGTAGGTGCCCCATTCGCCGGTGTCGGCGGTGAGCTTGGCGCCGTTGATGGCGGTGGCGAGATCCACCATGAGGCTCTGGGTCTGGACCAGGAATAGCTTGGCGATCGAATTCTCGGGGCCGGGCGTGTGCCCGGTCCGCGCCCGGGCGGCGGCCCGTTGCCGGCTGTAGCGGGTGATCTGGCTGCGAATCCAGAGTTGGGCCAGCTTCTGGCGGATGACGGGATCCTCGTTCAGGCCGGCGTGGCGGGCGAGCTCGAAGAGCCGGCGGGTGGTCGAGAATCCCGACGACGCACTGCCCCCTCCGATGGCCGCCCGTTCGTTCATCAGGGTGGTGAGCGCGACACGCCAGCCGCCGTCGACGTCGCCGAGCCTGTGCCAGTCGGGGATGCGGACGTCGGTCAAGAAGACCTCGTAGAACGACGTGCCGCCCGTCATCTGGCGCAGCGGACGGATGTCGATCCCGGGGGAGTTCATGTCGACGAGGAACATCGTCAGGCCGTGGTGTCGGCTGTCGGAGTCCCTCGACGTACGGGCCAGCAGGAGCCCGAGGTCGCTGTAGTGGGCTCCCGACGTCCACACCTTCTGGCCGTTGACAACCCACTCGCCGCCGTCGCGGACGGCGTTTGTCGAGACGTTGGCGAGGTCGGAGCCGGCCCCCGGCTCGGAGAAAAGTTGGCAGCCGATGAGCTCGCCCCGCCACAAGGCCCTCAGGTAGCGCTGCTTGGCTTCCTCGGTGCCGTGGGCCAGGGTCGTCGGGGCGACCATGCCCAGGCCGACGAGGAACAGGTTGGCTCCCGTCGGCGTGTCGTATTCGCTTTCCAACTTCGCCCAGAGACGGTCGAAGGCCCGGGGCAGGCCCCGGCCGCCGTACTCGACGGGGCCGCTGGCCCAGATGAAGCCGGCGTCGTAGCACGTGGCCCGCCACGCCTTGGCCTCGGCCAGTTCGCGGAGGTCTTCCTCCGGGGTGCTCTCCCGGAACAGGCCGACCCTGTCCGGGCCCTCGCCCCACCGGGCCTCCGCCCTGTGACGGGGTTTGGCGTTGGCGGCCAGGAAGGCGCTCGCGGCGTCGCGGAACTGCACCTCGCTGACGCCGGCCGCGACGGCGAACTCGTTGCGGAGCTCCATCGTGTGCTTCTCCTTGCGGGGGGTCAGGCCTTGAGCACGACTGAGGCGCCGTTCGCACCGAGACCCAGGACGGCCGACAGCCCGACCTTGGCGCCGGGAACCTGACGGCCGTGCGCCTGCTGTCGCAGCTGCCAGGCCAGCTCGCACACCTGCAGGACACCCTGGGCGGTCGTCGCCTCGCCGAAGGAGAGGAAGCCGCCGCTGGGATTCACGGGCAGCTTCCCGTCGATGCCCATCTGGCCATGCTCGATCATCCAGTCGGACTGGCCCGGCTCGAGGAAGCCGAAGAACTCCGGCCACGCCAGCACGTGCCAGGCCGTGTTGTCGGCCAGCTCGACGAAGTCGATATCGCCTGGGCCCATGCCCGCCCGGTCGAGGGCGTGACGGACCGCGCCGGCCACCTCGCTGGTGTGCGGTGCCGACGCGCCGACGGTCGTCGACACCGTCGGGATGCGAACCGCCGGGTCGCCGAACTGGCCCGTGGCCACGGCTGAGCCGGCCACCGCCACCTTGGGGACACCCAGCCGGCGGGCCTGCTCCTCGGAACCCAGGATCACGGCTGCGGCACCGTCGCTTACGGCGCAGATCTCGAGCAGGTGCAGTGGATCGCTGACGGTGGGCGAATGCAGCACGTCCTCGACGGAACATTCGGCCCGGTAGCGGGCCCGGGGGTTGGCGATGGCGTTGTGATGCATCAGCACCGAGGCCTTGGCGAACGTCTCGGCCGTGGTGCCGAACTCGTGCATGCGACGCCGGGCCTCCAGCGCCCAGTACACGGGGTTGGTCGCGCCCATCGTCACCCACCGGAGGTAATCGGTATCGGTGATGTCGTCCGGGCAGCCGGGCGGCCGGGGAATGAAGCCCTTGGGCATGCGCTCGGCTCCCAGCGCGGCGATCACCTCGCACTCGCCGCTGGCGACCATGGCGGCCGCCGTGTGGACGGCGATACCCCCCGCGGCACAGCCGCCGCCGACATTGACGGCGGGGACGCCGCTCTCGGCGACGGCCTGCAGCACTTCGTTGGCGTGCAGGCCCCACCCCATCCCGCCTTCGAACCGCGAGCTGGCCGCCACCAGCCCCTGCAGATCGCGCCACCCCAGCCGGGCGTCGGTGAGCGCCGCCGACAGGGCTTCGATGGCGAGCTGGAGCTGGGGCTTCTGCGGGAACTTTCCCCAGGGGTGCGCCCCGACGCCCAGCACATAGACGGGCCTCATGCCGTCCCCTCGGCCGTGGGCTGGAATTTGTAGGTCATGACGTCGCGTCCGCTCTCGTCCCGGTACAGCGGCTCCACGGTGAGCTCGAGCGGCATGTCGATGCGGATGTCGAAGAGCGCGCATCCGGTCAGCATGCCCATCACGCGCAGCCCGTTGGGCAGTTCCACGAGCCCGATGGCGTACGGCGCCCATGGCTCCATGCGGAACAGAGCGGGGGGGCGGTAGGACTGGACGGTGTAGCTGTGCAGGCGACCGCGGCGGCCCATCAGGACCTCCTCGACGGCCTTGTGCTCGCACTGTGGGTTGCGGCAGCTCAGACTCTTCGGGAAGTAGTGCGCACCGCACCCCCGGCATCGCGTCCCGACGAGATCGGCACCGTCGCCCGACCAACGGAAGAGATCCTCGGCAACCGGCACCTGCTCGAGCGTTTCCACCATCGTTTCCTTGCCTTCAGCGGGACAGGATGTCCCGGGTCTCCGTGAGGTAGCGCGTGCCGGTTTCGGCGTCGGTCACCGTCACCTCGTGGCGCACGTAACGTCGGTCGCGCTTGACGAACTTGTCGATCGCCCTGGTGTGGATGCGGACCGTGGCGCCCACGGGGATCGGTTCGATGATCTCCGAGTCGTGGAAGGTGTGGATCGAGCCGATGGCGAAAGGCTTGGTGTGGTCGAACTGCACTGACAACACGAAGTGCGAGACCAGCATCGGCGGGACGATCGCGCCGCCGAACGGCGACTCGCCCTCCCCGTACCAGGTGTTCATCAACCAGCCCTCGTACCACGGGTTGTAGTCCTCGACGCCGTCGCAATACAGGATCACGAGCTCGGGCGTGATGTGCAGGTCGCGCCAGAGCTCATCTCCCACGGCCACCATGTCCCAGTACGTCTGCGACTTCGCGTTCAGGCTGTTGACGAAGTCGCGCGTCTGCTGGATCTGGATCTCGGTCATCGGCCGCAGCGCGTCAGTCTCCGGTGCGGTCATGTCTCACACCTCCACATCTGCTTCGACCCAACCCACCGTCTTCTTCTCACCGGCTTCGTTCTCAGCCCAGATCTCGACCTTGAACCGGAAGCCGTCACCCTTCGGCGCCTTCTCCCGGACGATGCCGTGGGTCGTGATCACCTCGTTGGCCAAGGTCGCGGCCACGTACTTGCAGACCATGCGGGCATTGACGAAGAAGTTCCGACCGAAATGGTTCACGCACATCTCGGACAGGTAGGCGGACGACATCTCGCCCGTCTGGATCGGCGCCTTCAGACCGGTCTCGGCGGCGTAGACCGGATCCCAGTGGTTCGGGTTGAAGCGGCCCCACAGCCGGGAACCCATGAGCTGAATGGCTGCCTTCTTCGTCACGCCGATCAACTCGTAGCCCACAGGCGTTTCGCGTGTGATCAGACCCGGCGCGGGAGGAGCGCCGTTGCTTGTCTCCATGTGCTTCAAACCCTTTCTGCGATGTCGGCCTTGCCCAGGTAGGCGTCGCGGACGACGTCGCTGGCGCGGACCTCGGCCGGGGACCCGACCATGAGGGGCTTGCCGAAGTCGAGGACGTGGATCGGATCGCAGATCTTGAGCACGAGGCTCATGTCGTGCTCGATCATGAGGATCCCGAGGCCCCGTTCGTTGACGAGTTGGACGAGGAGTTCGCCGAAGGCCTCGCTCTCTTTGACGTCGAGGCCGGACGACGGCTCGTCGAGGAGGAGGATGCGGGGGCGGCGGGCGAGCGCCCGGGCGAGTTCCACCAGTCGCCCCTGGCCGGTGGAGACCTCACCGGCGAGTTTGTCGGCGACGGGATGGAGGCCGGCGGCGTCCAGGAGGTCGGCGGTGATCTCGTTGACCTGGGCCTTGACGTGACGCCCGCCCTTGGCGATGCCGAGCTGGGTGAGCGGGTCGTCGCCGACGTGGGTCGACTCCGCGGCGAGGGCGACGTTCTCCCGAACGGTGAGGGAGCGGAACAGCTCCATCCGCTGGAACGTCCGGCCGAGGCCCATCCGGGCTCGTCGGGCGGGGCTCTCCTTCGTGACGTCGACGCCGTTCAGTTCGACGGTCCCCTCGTCGGCGGCCTGGAACCCGCAGATAACGTTGAACATCGTCGTCTTGCCGGCACCGTTCGGCCCGATGAGCCCGGTGATGTGCCCGGGTGCCGCTTCGACCCGGACCCCGTCAAGGGCGATGAGGCCGCCGAAACGGACGACGATGCCCGCGGCCACCAGACCGTCCATGCCGCCACTCATCTCCATGTGGCTCGTCCTCCGTCTCGCGTCGGACGAGTACACCGCGGAGGCCCGGCCCGCGTCTTGGGTGGGGGCTACTCAACTTCGCGCTGCGCCCCTACTCAGAGCGGGCCCAGCCGAGGGCCGGTCAGCCCGCCGACGGCACGGGGTCGACGCCGAGGGCGGCCCCGACTTCGGTTCGGCTCCGGATGCCGAGTTTCTCGTACACCCGCTGCAAGTGGTTCTCGATCGTCCGCACGGACAGGAAGAGCTCTTCGGCGATCTGCTTGTTGCTGCGTCCCATGGCCGCCAGCATCGCCGCCCGGCGTTCTTGCGGAGTCAATTGAGCCCGTGTGGCGATGGACTGGAGGGCGGGGGTGACCGGGCCTTCGCACTGTTCCGCCAAGCGGATGGCGTCTCGTTCGAACGCCGCCCCTCGGCGCGGCTCACCGATCTGATGGGCGGCCACGGCGGCGTCGGCGGCGGCCTCGGCGGCGAGGATGTCGGCTCCCATCGCCTCGAACGCTGACGAGGCGGCGGCCAGGCGGTCGGGATCACGGTCGACGAGCGCGGCGGTGTGGGCGGCGCGGGCGGCGACGAGGCCGCCGTCGCTCGTTGTGGCCAGGGCGCCGAGGCGGTCGGCGACGGCTTCGGGGTATCCGATCCGGGCCAGGCAGTGGAGGGCGGCGGCCTCACCCACGAGATCACCACGCTTGCGTGCCTGCTCCGCCGCCTCCTCGAAGATCGACCGGCCGGCCTCGAGGTCACCGGCGGCCACCGCCGCCCAGGCGCGCGCCAAGGTGAGCTCGACCGGTTTGAACATCGCCGCCGAGGGAGCGAGGTCGAGTGCGTCGAAGGCCGCCAGAGCTCGTCCCGCGTCGCGGGCCTGCCCGGCCAGTGCCAGGGCCATCGCCAATCCGATGAGACACTCGCCGACGTAGTGTGGCCGGCCCAGCTCCCGGTTGAGTGCGATGCCTTCCCGTGCGTGCTGGGCGGCCGTCCCGACGTGACCCCGGTCCCCGACCACGGTCGCCAGATGCCAGGCGAAATAGGCCTGCGCTTCGATGGACTCGTCGTCGATCCCTTGCTGGTACTGCGCCTTGGCCAGCGCCTCGGACTCCTCCAGTCGTCCGGCGTGGGCGAGCGCCTCACAGCGCAGCCAGTGGTGGATCCACGGGTAGCGGTCGATCGGTTGGGTGAGGGCGAGATGTTCGTCGTAGCCGCGGTCGAGGATCGGGAACGCTTCTTCGATCCGCCCCAGCCGTGGGAGGCTGAACGCCGCGCTCATGCAGGCCCAGACCAGCGCTCGGCCCGTAGCCCGCTCCAACAGAGGCATCGCCACCTCGGCGGCGGCCCGGGGCCCCTCGAGGGCGAAGACGATGACCGCCCGCCGAGCGGTGACCTCGTCCCGCCAGACCGTGTCGGCGATGTCGGCCTCGGCCTTCCCGGCCAACTCCAGGCCCTCCTCCATGCGGCCCAGGTAGACGGCGAGGGCGTCGATGCGGCTCACGGCGACGCGGGCCCGTTCCCGATCGGTCTGCGCCTCGCGGGAGAGGGCGGCGAGTTGCTGGTCCGCCTCCCGGAGCCTTCCCTGAAGTGTGGCGATCTGCGCCGCGAGGAGGGAGGCTTCGAAGCCGGCGCCGCCTTCAACCGCTCCGGCGACGAGCCGCTCGGCGAGGGGGAAGTCGTACCGCCAGCGGGCCGTGGCCGCCGCCGACAGCATGATCCCGGGCCGGGGGATCCCCCCCTCGAGGCTCCAGGTGGCGACGCGCAGGGTGTCCTCCCGACGGCGGGCGCCGGTGGCTTCGACGGCCTCGGCCAGCGCCCGGGCGATCGCCCGGACCCGCATGGGCGGGATCTGGGCCCGCAGCACATCCCCGTAGACGGGATGGGCCAGGCGGACCTCGACCCGGCGCCGGTGCATCGCACTGATGAGGAGGCGCTTCCGGACCAGCCGCTCCACGAGGGCCGGCTCGGCCAGCGCCTCGAGTTCGGCGAGACCGAGGGGCTCGCCGAACGAGAGGAGCTCAAGGAGATCCCGGTCCGCGATCGCCAGCCGGCCGAGCCGGATCTCGACGAGCTCCGCCAGCCGCTGGGACGGCGACAGCGGGCGCACGAGCCGCCAGATCCCGCCGTCGTCGCGGAGGCTGCCGTCTTCGAGGGCGCCGAGCACGAGTTCCCGGAGGAACAGGGCGTTCCCCTGCGAGCGGCCGAAGAGCTGGGCGATGGTGGCCGGCTCGACCGGTCCGGCCAGGATCGCCTGGAGGAGTGTCTCGACGGCGCCGACGTCGAGACCGGTGAGGTCGATCCTCTCGCCGGCGCCGTCCTTCCACAGGGCGACGATCGGTTCGGGCGCCAGTTCGTCGGGCCGGACCGTGGCCAGGACGAAGGCGGCGTTCGTCGTGGCCAGCTGGTGCACCAGGGTCGCTGACCCGTCGTCGAGCAGGTGGGCGTCGTCGACCAGGAAGACGAACCGCCGCCCTCCGGCTCGCTCCACGAGCGCCGCCGCCGAGCGGCGCAGCAGGTCCGAACGGTCGTCGACCACGCCGGCCTCGCCGTGGTCGCTCGCCGGGAGCATCGGCGCCAGCGCTCCGAACGGGAGGGAAGCGGCGGCCCGGGTCGCGGTGACGCTGGCCGTCGGGCAGCCGGCCGACTCCGCCAGTCGCAGGCACTCCTGGGCCAGACGGGTCTTGCCGACACCGGCCGGGCCGGAGATCACCACGCCGGCCGCGCCCCCGCGTCTCACCAATACCCCGAGCCGCTGGAGTTCCTCAGCGCGGCCGGTCAACGGCCACTCAGCCGCCATGTACCCCCCATCACGCGCGCCTAGCGGAGCCTATCACTGCCCGTGGGCGACGACCCCGGGGAGGATGCCGATCATGAGCGCCTTGGACACTTCGACCCGCATGGGAATTGCCGACTGGTACTCGTCGCCGTGGTACCAGCCCAGGGCCGCCTCCATCGTGGGAAACTCGACAATGGCGCTGCCGTTCGGCATCTCGTCGCCTTCCAAGGTGATGCCGGCGCCACCGGCGATGACCCGGCCACCGGCGGCGGTGATCGTCGGGAGGCCGAGCCGCTGGTACTCCCCGTAGGCGTCGGGATCCTCGACGGTGATGTGGGCGATGACGTAGACGGCCATGTTCATTCCTCGCTCGTGATGGTTGCCACCGGCACGGGGGACCCTCCTGTCGCCTGAGCGCCGGCGGTGAGGTCGATCAGTGACCGCCGACGAGCGAACGTTTCGAACGGATCGAGGGAGTTGGGGTCCTGGAGGGCGCCCCGGCTGGCCGCGACGTCGGGGGCGGTACCGGTCAGGATCCGCTTCACCGGGATCTCGAGCTTCTTGCCGGTGATGGTCCGCGGGAGGCCCGGTACCGGCTGGATGAGGTCGGGGACGTGGCGAGGCGAGAGGTAGCGGCGGAGGTCGCCGGTGATCCGCGCCCGCAAGGGACCGTCGAGCTCCGCGCCCTCGGCCAGGACCACGAAGAGGATCAGCTCGCCGGCGCCGCCGTCGGCGTCCTCGAGGTGGACGACCAGGCTGTCGACCACCTCCGGGAGGGCCTCGACCACGGTGTAGAACTCGCTGGTGCCGAGGCGCACGCCCCCACGGTTGAGCGTGGCGTCGGATCGACCGCTGATGACGAGGGTGCCCTCGGCCGAGATGGTGACGCGATCGCCGTGGTGCCAGGCGCCGGGGAACCGCTCGAAATACGTCGATCGGAACCGTGCCCCGCCCGGGTCGTTCCAGAAGCCGAGCGGCATCGACGGCAGGGGCTCGGTCAGGACCAGCTCACCCTCCTCGCCGACGACCGACCGGCCGTCCTCGTCGAAGGACTCGACCTTGCAGCCGAGCCACCGGCAGGTGATCTCCCCGGCCCGGACGGGCAGGACGGGCGCCCCGCCCACGAACGCCCCGGCCACCTCCGTCCCACCGCTGAACGATTGGACGTACAGGTCGTCGCCGACGGCCTCGTAGACCCAGCGGAACAGTTCCGGAGTGAGCGGTGACCCGCCGGCACACAGGCTGCGGAGGGTGGAGAGGTCCGCAACCTGGCGTGGGACGAGGCCGTCCTTCCGGCACGCGGTCATGAAAGCGGGGCTGGCGCCGTAGGCGGTGATCCCCATCTCCGCCACCAGCTTCCAGGGGGCGGCGAGATCGGGGTGGAGCAGATTCCCGTCGGCCAGCACGATGCTGGCTCCCGTTGCCAGCGCGGAGACCAGCCAGTTCCAGGCCATCCAGCCGGTCGTGGAGAAGAAGAACAGGCGGTCCCGCGGCCCGAGGTCCTGGTGGAAGGCCATCGACTTCAGCTGGTCGAGGAGGACGCCGCCATGCCCGTGCACGATCGGCTTCGGAAGGCCGGTCGTGCCCGACGAGAAGAGAATGTGGACGGGGTGGTCGAACGGCACCGGGTCGAAGGCCAGAGGACCGGCCTCGGCCGTGAAGTCGTGCCAACCGATCGCGCCGCCGACCCGGACGTCGTCGGGGTACAGGTAGGGCAGCGTGACGACGGCTTCCAGGGTGGGTAGCGCGTCGCGGATCTCGGCGACCTCGGAGGTGCGGTCCACGGCCCGTTCGCCGAAGCGGTAGCCGTCGACGGCGAGCAGCACCTTCGGCTGGACCTGCCCGAGGCGGTCCACCACCGAACGGGTTCCGAACTCCGGGGCGCATGACGACCAGACGGCCCCGAGCGAGAGGCAGGCGAGGTAGGCAGCCACCGTTTCCGGGACGCTCGGGAGGTACGCCGCCACGGGGTCGCCGGAGCGGACGCCGAGGCGGACGAAGCCGGTGCGGGCCCGGGCGATCTGGTCTTCGAGTTCGTCCGGAGTGATGCGGACTGTCGGCCGCGTCTGGGACAGGGACACGATGGCCGCTCCGTCGGCGTGCCGGACGCGGCGGGCACCCCCGACCATGTGCTCGGCGTAGTTGAGCGTGGCGCCTTCGAACCATCGCGCTCCGGGCATGTTCCGCTGCGCCAGGGCCTCCTGATACGGCGCCGAGGCCTTGATGTCGAAGTAGTCCCAGACCGCCGTCCAGAACGCGGCGAGGTCGGTGACCGACCACTGCCAGAGGCTGTCGTAGTCGGAGAATCGCAGGCCGCGGTCCGACTCCAGCCAGGAGATGAACCGGCCGATCTGGCTCCCTTGCCAGTTCTCCGGCGGTGGCTCCCAGAGGATCTCGGATGCCCCGGTCATCGATGTCCCGTTCCTCGTGTCAGCGCTGGGCGGTGACGGCACCGTCCGCTTCTTCCAGGGCTCGCCGGACGAGGACCTCGGCGAGATGGCGTCGGTACTCGGGATCGGCGTTGAGGTCCGACGGAGGCTCGGTGCCGTCGGCGGCGAGCCGCGCCGCGTCGGCGATCGACGAGCCCGAGGCCAGCGCCCGCTCCACGGCTGACGCCCGGATCGGGGTCGACCCCATGTTCACGAGAGCCACGCCGGTCCGGCCGTTGCGCACGGCGGCCACCCCGACGATCGCCCAGTCGAGGGCCCGCCGGCGGAACTTCTGGTACGACCAGCCCGCCCCGGTCGCCTTGGGCAGGCGGATCTCGGTGAGCATCTCGTCCGGGGCCAGTGCCGTCTCGAGGAAGCCACAGAAGAACTCGGCGGCGGGGATCGTCCGCTCGCCCCGGGGCCCGCGGGCGACGAGCGTCCCGTCGAGGGCGAGGACGACGGCGGGCATGTCCGATGCCGCGTCGCCGTGGGCGAGGGAACCGCCGATGGTGCCGCGGTGGCGCACCTGGGGATCCCCGATGAGCCCGGCGACGTGGGCCACGATCGGGAGGTCGGCCTGGAGCCGGTCGTTGATCTCGAGGTCCCGGTAGCGGGTCAGCGCCCCGATGGCGATCTCGTCGCCGGTGTCCCTGACGTAGGAGAGGTCCCGCAGGCGGCCGACGTCGACCAGGACCGACGGTGAGGCCAGCCGGAGCTTCATGAGCGGGATGAGGGAATGCCCGCCGGCCAGGAGCTTCGCGTCGTCGCCGTGCTCGGTGAGGGCGGAGACCGCCTCGTCGACGGATCGGGCGGAGACGTAGTCGAAGGCGGCCGAGATCATCGTCCGTTCTCCTTTGCGTTCGGCGCGGCGGCCCTGGCCGCCTGGATCGTTCTCCAGACGGTCATGGGGGAGGCCGGCATGATCACGTTCGTGACGCCGAGGGGCGCGAGGGCGTCGACGACGGCGTTGATCACCGCGGGGGCGGACCCGATGGCCCCCGACTCCCCGACTCCCTTCGTCCCGAGGGGGTTGGACGGGCTCGGTGTCACCGTGGACCCGAGGGTGAAGCTGGGAACCTCCGCCGCCGACGGCACCAGGTAGTCCGCCAGCGTCGGGCTCAACGGATTGCCGTCGTCGTCATAGGCGGCCAGTTCGAACAGGGCCTGCCCGATGCCCTGCACCAGCCCGCCGTGCACCTGGCCCTCGACGATCACGGGGTTGAGCTGGTTGCCGCAGTCGTCGACGGCCACGAACTTCACCAGCGCGACGGCTCCGGTTTCCTCGTCGACCTCGACGACGGCGATGTGGGTGCCGAACGGGAAGGTGAAGTTCGGAGGATCCCACGTCGTCTCGGCGGAGAGGTTGGGCTCCATCCCCTCGGGCAACAGATGGGCGTCGAACGCGGCGGTGTGGGCCAGTCCCGTGATCGGCAGCGCCCGGGACGGCGTCCCCTTGACGTTGAAGCTGCCGTCGTTGAACTCGAGGTCGCCTTCGGCCGCTTCGAGCAGATGGGCGGCGAGGGTCTTCGCCTTGGCGATCACCTTGTCGCACGTGACCGACAGCGCCGCCCCTTCGACCGACAGGGACCGGGAGCCGCCGGTCAGGACGCCGTAGGGGGCGATGGCGGTGTCGGAATGGAGGACCTCGACGTCCTCGTAGGGGACCCCGAGCCGGTCCGAGACGATCTGCGCCCACGACGTCTCGTGGCCCTGCCCGTGGGGGTGGCTGCCGGTGGTGACGACGATCTTCCCCGTGGGGAGGAACCGGACGACACTCGTTCCCCACAGCGAGAACTTGCCGCCCCCGGCGGCCATCATCCGGGAAGGGGCGTAGCCGCAGACCTCCACGTAGGAGGCGATGCCGACACCGAGGTGCTTCGTCGACCCCGAAGCCCGCCGGTCGGCCTGTTCCTTCCGAAGCTGCTCGTAGCCCGCCAGCTCGAGCGCCTGGTCGAGGGCCGGTTCGTAGTTCCCCGAGTCGAACGGAACCATGCAGACGGTCTGGTGGCCGTTCTCGAAGGGCGGGATGAAGTTCCGGCGCCGGATCTCGGCCGGATCCATGTTCATCTCGGCGGCGAGCCCGTCCACGGCGCGCTCGATGGCATAGGTCGCTTCCGGCCGGCCCGCGCCCCGGTAGGCGTCGGTGGGCGGCAGGTTGGTGTACACCGAGGTGATGGTGATGGCGAAGGCCGGGACGTCGTAGCAGCCGTGGTAGAAGGGCCCGCCGATGACCGGGATGCCCGGTGTGAACAGCTTGCAGTGGGCGCCGAGGTCACCGAGGAGGTGGACCCGCACGGCCGTGATCTTCCCGTCCGAGTCGGCGGCGAGTTCGATGTCCTGGACCTGCCCCCGCCCGTGGATCATGGCCACGCCGCACTCCGACCGGTCCTCGACCCACCGGACGGGCCGCTTCAACCGTCGGGCCAGCGCCAGGCAGAGGCTCTCCTCCGGATACGTTTGCAGCTTGGAACCGAAGCCGCCGCCGACGTTGGGCGCGATCACCCGCAGCTTCTGCTCCGGCACACCCACGGTCATGGCCAGCAGGGTGCGCAGGAGGTGCGCCATCTGGGTGGAGGAGTACAGCGTGAACCCGCCACCTCCCATCGGGTCCGGCACGGCACAGACCGCCCGGGTCTCCATCGGAGCCGGCAGGCACCGCTGCTGGATGTGGCGCTGCTTCACGGTGTAGGCGGCGTCGGCAAAGGCCGCGTCGACGCTCTCCGGCGTGATCACGACCTCCCAGGTGTAGGCCTTGTTCGTGCCCAGTTCGTCGTGGATGACGACACGGTCGGTGCAGGCGTCCTCGGGGCTGACGACGGCGGGGAGGACGTCGTAGTCGACAACGATGGCTTCGAGGGCGTCGGCTGCCCGGGCTCGGGTCTCAGCGACGACGACGGCGACGGGTTCACCGACGTAGTTGACCTTGTCGGTGGCGATGGGGCCCCACCTGGGCGCCAGGAGCGGCGCGGGGTCGGGGGCGATCAAAACCGGGATCTGGCCGACCCACTCGCCGGCCAGGTCCGCACCGGTGTAAACGGCTACGACCCCGGGGCTCGTCCGGGCGGCGTCCGTGTCGATCGACCGGATCCGGGCGTGGGCGTGGGAGCTGCGGAGCACCTCCATGTACAACGCGCCGGGGATCGGCACGTCGTCGGTGAAGCGGGCCTCGCCCCGCAGGATCGGTTCGTCCTCCCGCCGCAGCAGCGGCTGACCGATCTTGACCAGTCCCTTCCCGTCGGCGGCGGGGATCTCGGTGGTCGTCATCGCCTCTACCTTTCTGCCGCGCGACCGCATGACAGCACGGCCTTGACGATGTTGTGGTAGCCGGTGCACCGGCACAGGTTCCCCTCGAGGCCGCCTCGCACGTCGGCCTCGGTCGGGTCCGGCTGCTCCTCCAGCAGGGAGACGGCCGCCATCACCATGCCGGCCGTGCAGTAGCCGCACTGCAGGGCGTGGTTGTCGTGGAAGGCCTGCTGGACACGGTTGAGTCCGTCGTCGCCGGCGAGGCCTTCGATGGTCGTGAGGGCGGCACCGTTCACCTGGGCGGCGAAGACCGTGCAGCTCTTGACCGACTCCCCGTCCACCAGCACGGTGCACGTTCCACACGACGAGGTGTCGCAGCCGATCTTCGTTCCGGTCAGGCCGAGGACGTCCCGGAGGTAGTGCACGAGCAGCGTTCTCGGCTCGATCTCCGCCACGTGGGGTGTGTCGTTCACGGTCAGTTCGAGTTTCACGTCAATCCTCCGGAGTAGTGCTGCAACGCCTCGTCGTACATGCGGTACTGGTGCTGCACGGCCGGTTCGTTCCGCCCGACCAGAATCCGATCCACCGCTCGGGCGGTGAGGTTGTGCTGGATGTTCTCGGCCAACCGGGCGCTTTCGTCGACCAGCGTGCGCAACGAGCGGTTGTAGCGCTCGGTGTGCCGCTCGTCGGACGAGCCCCGGCCGCCGCGGGGCGTGAAGTAGGCGTGGACGGCCGCCGTGCGGGCGGGTTCCCGGCCGGGGAGCACCTGGACGTACTCCACATGCGATGCGGCGACGGTCAGCACCGTGTTGGGAAAGAGGACGTAGGTGAACTGCACGTGCTCCAGCGGATCCCATTCCTCTTCCGCCATTCCGGCGAGGGCGCCGATGCTCTTGCGGGCCACTCCCATCAGGGCGTGGGCGCCGTGGGCGTCGAACGTCGCGTGGTCCGAATAGTTCATGTTGGCCAGGCTCGACGGGTGGACCGTGGACAGGAACGGCTCGAGCTGCGTGTCGAGGACCAGCTTCCAGTTGGCCGCCGACTCGAAGCCGCGGGAACCGAAGAACTCCAGGTCCCCGAAACCCCAATGCTCGAACTGCTCGCTCAACTCCTCGCCCAGCAGGGCCCCCACGTCGAGCTCGCGAAGGTCGTGGTCGGCTGACGCCGCCCGGATGAAGATCACCCCCCACCCTTCGGCGACCCCGACCGGCCGGAGCCGGGTGGAGTCGGGATCGATGTGACCGAAGGTGCGGGCCGCCCGCATGGAGGACAACGCGCCGTCCAGGCCGTAGCACCAGGTGTGGGAGGGACAGGAGAAGGTGTCGCCGGCGACGGAGCCGGCGCCGTCGACCAGCCGGGCGCCCCGGTGCCGGCAGGCGTTGACGAAGCCCCGGAGGCTGCCGTCCCGCTGCCGGACGAGGACGACCGGGCAGCCGGGGAGGTCGATCGTCTTGTATTGACCCGGCTCCGTCAGCTCACCGCTGAACCCGGCGAACACGGGCCGCTCCCGGAAGAGGATCGCGCTCTCCCGCTGGAAGCGGTCGGGATCGAGGTACCCGTCCACCGGGACCTCCATCACCGTCGCGGCCTGGTCCGTGGTCTTCGCTTCGATGAGGGCGAGCGTCCGTCGGGCCAGCTCCACCGCCTTCCGGCGGGGGGCGGTATCGGCATTCGTCTCGATCGGCAAGAGCGCCACCGGTCAATTCTCCTTCGTGTCTCCGGCTCAGCTCCCGGCGGGCTTCCAGCCCGGGGCGCAGGAGAACTTGTCGGGGTTGCCTTCGACCGGGACGAATTGGCCGTTCGTGATCTTCATCTGCACCCAGCAGAGGTTCACGTCGGCATGGGGCTTCCCCTCGAGATAGGTGAGGGGAGGTGTGAGCCCCCCGAGCGTCTCACCCTTGAGGGAGTACAGGCCCCGGAGGATGTCGGCGGACGTCGGGGTGGCCCGGAACTGCTCACGGCCGATCTTCTCGAGATACTTGCCGGCCACGAAGTTCATGGCGCCCCACGAGCCCCTCGTTCCACCAGGCACGTACTTGTCCATGGCGGCGCGGTAGTCGGCCATCTTCGGAGAGGAGTTCCACGCCGGCGTGAGGCTCGAGATCCGCACCTTCTCTTCGACGTCCTTGCCGCCGTCGCGAGCCACTCTGTCCTCGTAGACCGAGAACTGCACCGAGAGGTACGGGTCGTATCCCTGACGGTGCGCGGAGCGCATCATCCGGACCACCGAGTTGTTGTCCATGATGGCGATCATCGCCTTGACGCCGGCGTTGCGGGCCGAGAGCATCTCGGACGTGTAGTCCGGTTGGGCGATCGAGGACTGCGACTCCCACACCAGCTTGAAGCCGGCCACGTCAGCCAGCTTCTTGATCTGCTCGCCGATCGGCTTGCAGGCGGGCGCCTCCCGGCAGTACATGAGCCCCGCGCTGGTCCGGTTCTCGGCCGGGATCGAGGTGATGAGCGGCATCATGTGGGCCCAGGCGTTCCCGATGTCGGCGGCGCAGCCGATGGGGAACACCATCGGGCTCGCGGCCTCCGCCGAGTTGGAGCACGGTGTGCCGACCAGCGGGACCTGCTTCTGCTCGAGGTAGGACGTGATCGCCTGCTCCGTGGTGATCATGTGGTTTCCGAGGATGGCGACGACGTGGTCCTGCTCGACCATCTTCTGCGTGATCGACAGGGCCCGGGCCGGGTCGCCGCCGTCATCAGCGAGGACGAGTCGCACGGGGTGGCCGCAGAGCCCGCCCCGCTCGCCGACGGAGGCCGCCCACGCTCGGACGCCGTC
>JAUZEY010000222.1 GCA_030838785.1 Actinomycetota bacterium
CCATCGCCCAGGAGGAGATCTTCGGGCCCGTCCTCGCCGTCCTCCCCTACGGGAGCGACGACGAAGCGGTGGCCATCGCCAACGACTCGCCCTACGGCCTGGGCGGTGCCGTCTACACCTCCGACCCCGACCGGGCCCTGGCCGTCGCCCGCCGCATCCGGACCGGCACCTGCTCGATCAACGACGGCCTCCCCGCCGGCGGCGGAGGCCCCTTCGGGGGGTACAAGCAGTCCGGCCTCGGCCGCGAGCGCGGCCCCGAGGGCCTGGACAGCTTCCTGGAGCTCAAATCCGTGTCCTTCGGCGCCGCCGACCCACCGCCGAGGGCCTAGGCGATCGTCCAACCGCCGTCGATGACGAGCGTGTCGCGCGTTGGTGTATGCTATGTGTATGTCGCGCACCAACATCGACCTGGATGACGAGGCCTGCCGCACGGTGATGGAGCGCTACCAGCTCCCGACCAAGCGTGAGGCGGTCAACTTCGCCCTGCGGGCATTGGCGGCCGAGCCATTGAGCCTGGATGAGGCCCGCCGGCTGCGGGGTTCCGGATGGGACGCGGACCTCGACGCGATGCGGACGAGCCGGGCCGGGTGATCCTGGTCGACACGTCGGCGTGGGTGGAGTTCCTCCGCGACACCGCCAGCCCGGTCTGTCGGCGGGTCGATGCAGTGCTCGACGCCGACATCGCGACCTCGGAGCCCATCCGCATGGAGGTGCTTGCCGGCGCCCGCGACGATCGACATCTGAGCGACCTGCGCCGGTTGCTCGCCCGAGGCTCCCTGGTGCCGGTGAGGGCGACCGACTACGAGGAGGCGGCCTCCCTGTTCCGTGTCTGTCGCCGCCAGGGTGAAACCGTCCGGAAGCTGATCGACTGCCTGATCGCAGCCGTAGCGATCAGAGCGGACATCTCTGTGCTGCATGCTGATGCCGACTTCGAGGTCCTGGCTCGCCACACCCCGCTCCGCCTCGACCGATGAGTTCCGTCCCGCGATGCCGTCCAGCGCCTCGACGCCTGACGAGCACCTGCGATCTCAGGCGGGCGCTTCCACCGGTAGGCCGAGGGCCGTGGCGGCGGTCTGCATCCGGGCGTCGTAGGTGACCACCGCCCGCAGGGCCGGGAGGGTCTGGGCCGCGGCGAGGTGAATGGCATCGAGGCTTCGCAGGGGTGCGCCGGACGGCAGGCCGGCGGCCCGGTCGAGGAGCTCGCGGTCGAGATCGAGCTGATGGAAACGGGCGAGCTGGCGCCGGGCGAGAGCCGTGGCCCCGGTGCCGCTCAGGGCCACCGCCCGGACGACCTCGACGCGGGACAGGGCACACGTGGCCTTGACGAGAGAACGGTGCCGGCGGAGATAGCGCCGCAGCGCGGCCGACTCCGGTTCCGCCTGCACCAGTTTCACCAGCGCCGAGGAATCGACGTACAGCGTTGCGGTGGGCACGGTGCCGGCCGTGCTCACCGCTCCTCGTCACGCATCTCGGCCAGACGGGCCGAGGCGTCGACGCCGAAATCCTCCGGGGACTCGAGGTCGCTGTCGCTGTCCGGCGCTTTCAGGCGCCCCGACGACAGGAGTTCGGCCAGCGCGTTCCCTTCGCTCGGCACCGGCACGAGCCGGGCGACCGGCCGGCCCCGATCCGTCACCTCGAACGGCTCACCGTTGGCGACCCGGGCCAGGTAGCGGCTGGCGTGCTGCCGCAGTTCCCGGACCCCGATACGCTCCATGGGCTACATTGTAGCACTTCACCGGATCACGAGTCCGGCGGCGGAGACTTGGCCGTCCCCGGGCCAAAGGACCCAAACGCGGCGCAGGAGTTGGCCACCGCTTCCGGGAATGGAAGAGGGCGCCCCCCTTCCCCCTCGCGGCGCGATGGAGTCCTGCTCATGTACCGACGCCTCCCGGCGATCGTCGCCGCCGCCCTGCTGGCCGCCTCGTTGGCGGTGGCCCAGCCACTGCCCGCCGGAGCGGCGGGGCCGACGATGCCGGCCGGCTTCACCGACCAGCTCGTCACGAATGTGGCCAAACCCACTGCGCTGGCCTTCACTCCGGACGGGCGGGTGCTCATCACCACCATCACCGGTCAGCTGTGGGTGGTGACGCCGGGGGCCGGGCTGCTGGCGACCCCGGCGCTCGACGTGGGCCCGCAGTCGTGCGCCATTCACGAGCGGGGCATGCTCGGCGCGGCCGTCGACCCCGGCTTTGCCACCAACCACTTCGTCTTCCTGTTCTATACGGTCAAGAACGGCTCGGTCTGCGGCCAGAACGTCGATCCCTCCCCGTACAACCGGGTGTCGCGCTTCACCCTCCCCGACACCAACGTGATCGACCCGGCCAGCGAGGTCGTCATCCTCGACCACATCCCCTCCCGCAACGGGCACAACGCCGGCGACGTCCACTTCGGGGCCGATGGTCTCCTGTACGTGAGTACCGGCGACGGCGCCTGCCGGCTCGACCCGTCCGAGGACACCCTCTGCACGGTCGACAACAACAACTCCCGGTCGGACTCGCAGCTGCTGGGCAAGATCCTGCGGGTCGCCCCTGACGGCTCGATCCCGACCGGCAACCCCAACGTCGCAGCGACCGGCAGCCGCCGCTGCGGCGATCCCGCCGCCGCCGCGGTGGTCACCGGGCCGGGACCGTGCCTGGAGACGTTCGCCTCCGGGCTGCGAAACCCGTTCCGCTTCGCCGTCCGCCCCGGCACCAGCCAGCTCTACATCAACGACGTGGGGGAGCAGAGCTGGGACGAGATCGACCTCGGCGCCGCCGGAGCCGACTACGGCTGGAACCTCCGCGAGGGTCACTGCGCCGTCGGCTCCCTCACCGACTGCGGCCCACCCCCGGCCGGGCTGACCAACCCCATCTTCGACTACACCCGGTCCAGCGGCTGCTCCTCGATCACCGGAGCGGCCTTCGTGCCCACCGGGCTGTGGCCCGCCCCCTTCGACGGCGCCTACCTCTTCGCCGATTACGTCTGCGGCAAGATCTTCCGTCTTGCGCCCCTCGACAGCGGCGGCTTCGCCATGGCCGACTTCGTCACCGGTCTCGGGGCCAGCAGCGCCACCAGCCTCGCCTTCGGGCCTTCCGCCGACGGCCAGTCGCTCTACTACACGACCTTCGCCGGGGGCGGCGAGGTCCGCCGCATCACCTCCGCCGGGACCCCGCCCGACACGACGACGACCACGACGACCGCGACCACCCCGACGACCACGCAGACCACGCCCACCACGACGACCCCTGTGTCGCCGGTTGGCCCGTCCAACGGGCCGGCCCGGGCCGGGTACTGGATGGTCGGAACCGACGGCACGGTCTACCCCTTCGGTGACGCCAAGTCCTACGGGAACGCCCCCACCACCTCGGCGGTCGACCTCGAACCCACGCCGAGCGGGAACGGCTACTGGATCGTCGACGACCAGGGCCGCGTCTTCGCCTTCGGCGACGCCGTCGCCCGGGGCAACGCCGACCGGGCCAAGCTGAGCCCGGGGGAGAAGGTCACCAGCCTCTCCGCCACCCCCGCCGGGGACGGCTACTGGGTGTTCACGACGAAGGGCCGGGTGCTCACGTTCGGGGCCGCCCCGTCCTTCGGTGACGTCAGCAACGTCGCCCTGGCCGCGCCGGTGCTCGACTCCATTCCCACCGCCACCGGACGCGGCTACTACATGGTGGCCGGCGACGGCGGCATCTTCGCCTTCGGGGACGCCAACTTCTACGGCTCCATGGGGGGTAAGAAGCTCAACGCCCCCGTCCAGAGCCTCGTCCCCGACGGCGACGGAACGGGGTACTGGCTCGTCGCCAGCGACGGCGGGATCTTCGCCTTCCAGGCGGAGTTCCGGGGCTCGATGGGAGCGGCGAAGCTCAACAAGCCCATCACCGGGATGGTGCGGGCCGGGCACGGCTACCTGATGGTCGGCGAAGACGGCGGCATCTTCGACTTCTCCGCCACCCCCGACGGCTTCAAGGGCTCCCTGGGCGCCAAACCGCCCGCCCACCCGATCACCTCCGTGGCCGTCCTCGCCAACTGACCTGGACCGCACGGGCGGAACGTCAGTCGCGGCCGTAGTCGGCGGGGAAGCTCGCCAGGGCGTCGCGGGTTCGAAGAAAGAGCCGTCCGAACGGGTCTCCTTCGACAGGTCGGAATCCGAAGCGTTGATAGAAGCCT
Organism: Actinomycetota bacterium; assembly: GCA_030838785.1. Lineage (GTDB taxonomy): Bacteria > Actinomycetota > Acidimicrobiia > IMCC26256 > BP-133 > BP-133. The sequence goes on from JAUZEY010000222.1 coordinate 4,147, forward strand.
CGGGCCTGGTCGTCGATCGGATCGACAGCGATGAGGCGGGCGGCGGCGTGTTCGGCGGCGAGAGCCGCTCGGTGGAGGGCCTCGAAGAGGAGAGAGACGCCGAGCCCCTGTCCATGGCGGTCCTCGGCGATGGCGAGCCGGGCGAGGAGCACCATGGGGACGGGGTGGCGGGGGAACCCTCGGACGAGGCGGCGAGGGGCGTCGGCGGCGGTGATGCTGCCCATGGTGAGGCTGTAGTAGCCGATCAGTTCATCGCTCTCGTCGACGAGGACGAAGGTACGGGCGGTGTCCTGGCGTTGGGCGACGAGGGCGTGGTCGTGGAACCAGGTGTCGAGCATGGGGTTTCCGCAGTGGAACGAGGTGCGCCCGTGTGATTCGTCGAGGCGCTCGATCCGCACCTACGAGACGCGTCGGAAGCGCTTGGCCCGTTTGGCCAGCTCGACGAGCGCCGGGTTGCGTTCCGGAGGGGCGTCGAGCGCTTCGAGGAAGCGGGAGAAGCTGTCGACGGGCAGGGTGATGGTCCGGTGGGCATCAACGACTTCCCGGGCACGGGCGACCGCATCCTCCAGGACGAATCCGGTGAACGTCGTTCCGGCCAAGGCCGCCGCCTCGCTGATGAGTTGCTCATCCTCCTGGGAGAGCCGAAGCTCCCGACGCCGATCCTTCGTCTTCACCCTTCCACCTCCGTACGTGCAATTGTACGGGCAGTTGCGCTCCTGTCAAGTGGCGAGCCTGCCGAAGGCCGCCGGGAAACCGCAGGCTGGAGGGCATCGCCCCGCGGGGGCTGGGGGGCTGCCATCATCGGCGCCTCCATGGCCCGCACCGTGACCCTCCGACCCTGGCAGAAGGCCGCCCTCGAGCGGCTGGCGGCCAGCGACTCGCCCGACTTCCTGGCCGTGGCCACGCCGGGCGCGGGGAAGACCACGTTCGCCCTCATGGCCGCCCGGGAGGCCCTGGCCGAAGATCCCGTCCGGCGGCTGCTGGTCGTCGTCCCGACCGCCCACCTCAAGGTCCAGTGGTCGCGCGCCGCTCTGGCCTTCGACCTCCACCTCGATCCGCAGTGGTCGGCGGCCGACGGAGCGCTGCCGGCCGACATGCACGGCGTCGTGATGACGTACCAGCAGGTGGCGGGCTGCGCCGCCGTCATCCGGGCGCTGGCCGGGGGCGGCTTCGTGATCTTCGACGAGATCCACCACGCCGCCGACGACCGGGCCTGGGGGGACGCCGTCCGCACCGCCTTCGAGCCCGCCGCCCGCCGGCTGGCCCTGTCGGGGACGCCGTTCCGCTCCGACGTGTCGGCCATCCCCTTCGTGCGCTACCGCCACGAGGAGGCGGTGGCCGACTACGAGTACGGCTACGGCGACGCCCTGGCCGACGGGGGAGTCGTGCGGCCGGTCTACTTCCCCCGCGTCGACGGGATGATGGAGTGGACGGCGCCCGACGGGAGCTTCCACTCCCACGGCTTCGACGACCCGCTCGACGCCGCTCGGGCCGGGCAGCGGCTGCGCACGGCCTACTCGCTGGAGGGCGAGTGGCTGCCCCACGTGCTGCGCCAGGCCCACGACCAGCTGCGGGCCATCCGGTCCCACCAGCCCGACGCCGCCGGCCTCGTCATCGCCACCGACCAGGACCACGCCAAGGGCATCGCCCGCCTCTTCCGGGAGCGGCTCGGGGTCCGGGCGGTGGTGGCCACGTCGGACGACCCCGAGGCGTCGAGCCACATCTCGCGCTTCGCGGCGGGGACCGATCCCTGGATCGTGGCCGTCCGCATGGTGTCGGAAGGGGTCGACATCCCCCGGTTGCGGGTCGGCGTGTTCGCCACCACGACGACCACCGAGCTGTTCTTCCGCCAGGCCGTCGGGCGCCTCGTGCGCTGGACAAGGGGAGTGAGAGGCCAGAAGTCGTTCCTGTTCATCCCCGACGAACCCCGGCTGCGGGCCCGGGCCTTCTCCATCGCGGAGCAGCGCCGCCACTCGCTCCGCCATGAGGACCGCGAGATCGTGCCCCGGCCCGAGCCGGTGGAAGAGGCGCTCGAACCCGAGCAGGGATCGTTCTTCGCCCCGATCTCGGCGGTTCCGCTCGGGCTCAGCGACGGAGCGGAGTGGATGCTCGACGAGGACGGGTTGGTCGAGCCGGCCGACGACGCCGCCCTCGTCGTGGCCCTCCCGCCGCTCCCCGCCGGCGGCCGCCGCCTGGCGGCCCTGGCCCCCGACGGGCGGACGCTGCGGGAGCACAAGCAACGCCTCCGAGACGCCAACACCAGCCGGGTCCGCATGATCGCCCGGGCGACGGGCATGACCCACGCCGCCGTCAACGGCGAGCTCAACCGGAC
>JAUZEY010000226.1 GCA_030838785.1 Actinomycetota bacterium
CACCACCGCGACCACCTCCACCCCATCTCCACCGACATCGACCTCACCAACCCCCCCCAACACAACCCCACACCCAGAATCCTCCAACACGCCGTCTGAGAACCCGACGCTCAGGTCACCCGTCCCGTCCATCGGCGCGCCGTTCCACGACCAGGCGGGTCAACTCCACCCGGGACGAGATCTCCAGCTTGCGGAAGACCTGCCGCAGATGGAACCCCACCGTGTGCGGCGAGAGGTAGAGCTTCGCCGCCACCTCCCGGTTGGTCATCCCCTCCGCCACCAGCTCCGCGATGCTGAGCTCGGTGGGGGTCAGGCTCGCCCACCCGAAGCGGGGCCGGTCCCCGGCCCCGAACGGGCCACCCGCCACCGCGGCTGACGGGGGCGCCAGCCGCAGGCTGGCGCCGACGACCACGCCGCCGTTGCGTACGGGCTCGAAGCCCCGCACCACCCAGGCTCCGCCGGTGAGGACCACCTCGCCGGCCACGGACTGGTGGCCGGCGATGGTGCGGGAGACCCATTCCCACAGCAGCTGGTGATCACCGGGCTGCAGCTCCCGGGTGGCGGCGGCGTTGGCGAACATCGTCTCCCCGCTGACCGACACCAACGGATCCTTCGTCCGCCGCCGCGCCAGCACGAAATGCTCCCGCAGCACCCGCGTCGCGACCGACGTGTCCTCCAGGAGGCGCTGGCCGATCTCCCACGCCACCCGACGGGCGAAGGGCAGCATCAGCGGGCTGGCGTGCTCCGCCCGACAACTCAGATCCACCGCCCCCAACGGAACGCCCGTCCGGGGATCGGTGATCGGCACCGCCGCACACGACATCGTGCTCAGCACCTCGGCGAAATGCTCCCCGGCATCCACCACGAACGGCCGCTGGAGAGCCAACGCCGTCCCGATCGCGTTCGTCCCCGCATGGTCCTCGCCGTAACGAAAACCAGGCGCCAACTGGATCCGATCCAGCCATGACCGCAGCCTCCGATCCGGAGCCTGCCGGACCAGGACGTGACTCGCAGCGTCAGTCAACACCAACGCATTCGTCGTACCGGCCAGTTCTTCGGCCATCCCTTCCAACACCGGGCCCGCCGCCCACGCCAGACGACCCTCCCCGTCGACGTCGGCGTCATACGGCACTTCCAGCCGATCCGCCCGCACACCGGAACGAACGGACCGGAACCACGAAACAACGATCTCCTCCCGCATGGGGAGTCCCATGTCCTCGATGATATAGAGCCCCCCACCCCGCGGCGGTTCAGCCGAACCGTTCGATTCCACCGGCCCACCCCGCTCAATCCTCATGGCACGAGTCAAATCCCCCGGCCGCACCGCAACAAGACACAACTCGGTCTCGACCGAGAGCACCGTGCATGGGACCGGCGCCGAGTCCGGGCTCTCAGGGGTGCTGGGGCCCGACGAGCCCGGCCGGGCCGGGCAGCCAGATGTTCCCGAGCGCGGTGGCGCCCGCCTTCATGCCGGCCAGGCCGGCGGTGGCGCCGGCCTGCCAGCCGCCCACGGCGGCGGTGGCGCCCGCCTGCATGCCGGACATACCGGCGGTGGCGCCGGCCTGCCAGCCGCCCAGGGCGGCGTTGACGCCCGCCTGCCACGGGGCCAGGGCGGGAGCAGGGGCGGGAGCGGGAGCGGCGCTGGCCGCCGGGGCGGTGATCCCCAGGACGGCGACGACCCCGACGGCGGCGCTGAACAGCTTTCCTCTGGACATTGGAGTGCACCCTTCGTTCGATGGCTGTGGACCTCCAGCATCCGTGCCCGCGCCCGCCGCTACCACTGCCTGGACGGCCTGCCGGGACCGTTCCACGTGACAGTGATTCCCGGCCCTGCCGGCCGGAGTCGCGGGCGCGATTCAGCTACAGATGGCCGACGCGCCGCGGGGAGCGACGAAGCCCCGGCCCGTGCCGTCCCCGCGCAGGACGTAGTAGCACGGCTGGTGTCGTGCCCCCTGAGGCGTCATGTGGAAGCCCGGCATGAGGCCGCCGAGCGTCTCTCCGTCGATGGCCGGGTAGGCGCCGACGAGGGTGGCGGGTGTGATGGTCCCGCGGTCGTGGGCGGCCTGGAGCGCCAGTCGTTCGAAGAGCTTGCCGGAGGTCCACCCGATCGAGAGGGCCGGGCCGGGATGGGCTTGCGGGGCATAGGTCTGCCGGGCGCGCTCGTACTCGTCGATGGCGGGGCTCGACACACCGGCGAAGGGGAAGACGGGGTTCATGACGATGACGTCCTCGAGTCCCTTCTCGCTGATGGATTCGGGGCCGAAGGAGACCGACCCGGCGATCCACTTCGGATGGAATCCCTGACGGGCGCACGACCGGGCGACCCGGGAGACCGTGGCCGGGTCGGCGGCCACCCAGAACAGCTCGACGCCGGCGGCCTGGGCACCCTGGCACTCGGCGGTGAAGTCGACCTGGGTGATCGACACGTCTTTCTCGTAGAGCACCTCGACGCCGGAGTCCTTGGCTCCTCCGCCCTGGATGCCGTTGTGGACATCGCGGCACGCCTTCGCTTCCCGGCAGTAGAGGTAGCCGAACTTGGTGGTGCCGGCCAGGTCCACGCCGTTGCGGATGGTTCCCCGTCCCTGCACCTTCGGGTCGGCGCAGGTCGGGACCAGGATGGGTGAGTCGAACCAGATGTCGCTCGTGCAGTCGTTCCCGATGACCGGGACTCCCGAGGTCTTGTGGTATTCGATCCCACCCTGGACCGACAGGACGGCGCCGTTCCCGACGAAGGCCACGACCTTGCGATTCTCGACGAGGTCCCGGACCGCGGCGCCGTAACGGGCCGGGTCGCTCCCGTCGTCGCTGACGATCACCTGCACCGGCCGTCCGCAGATCCCCCCTCTCCGGTTGAGGGAGGCGGCCCACATCTGGACGGCAACGGGGAACCCGGCCTGGGACGAGCCCCCGGCGCCCGAATAGTTGCCGACGTTGCCGACGACGATCGGTCCCGACTCGCTGGTGGTGCAGGCTCCACCGGCCGCTCCTCCCGACGGCGTGCCGGGGGGCCCGGGCGGGGGCAGAGCGCGGGCACCCGGGGCGGTCGACGGATTCGGGGTGACGGGGTGCGCTCCCGGCTTCGCCCCGATGCCGGCGGCGTTCGGGGCGGCCGGCGTGACGGCCGCTGATGCCGCCGAGGACCTACCGGTGAGAGAGGCCCGCCCCGCCGGCGCCCGAGCCGCCGCCGTTGCGCCGGCGGTCGCTCCCGGCGTGGAGTCCGGCGACGCGAGCCCCGGGGCTTCGGCGGTAGCCCCCGAAGACGCCGCGGAGACGGGAGCGGACGTCTTGACGCCGGAGCGGGCGAGCACCTCGGCCTCGGTCAGGTTGGACCCGCAACCGGCGGTCGCCAGCGCCAGCGCGACGGCGGCGGCGCACAGTTGTGATCGGCGGATCGGAAGCATGAGCAGTCCTCTCTAAGCGCGTGTGCCGGCCGCGAGGTAGGCGGCGGCCAGCGCCGAGGCATCGAGTTCGACGGGTTCGCCCTGGAAGGCGATGCGTCCCCGGTCCATGACGTAGACCAGGTCGGCCAGAGCGAGGGCCAGGTGCACGAACTGCTCGACGAGCAGCAGGGCGGACCCGCGCTCGGCGAGCCGGCGCAGCGCCGCGAAGATCTCCTCCACGACCCGGGGGGCGAGGCCCATCGACACCTCGTCGAGCAGGATGTACCGCGGCGCTTGGAGAAAGGCCCGGGACAGGGCCAGCATCTGCTGCTCGCCCCCGCTCAGCGTGCCCGCCACCTGATCGAGCTTGCGGCCCAGCACGGGGAAGGCGTCGGCCGCCCGCTCGACGTGGTCGGGCACCCCGGGAGGAGCCAGGAGCCGGAGGTTCTCCGCCACCGTCATGCCCGGGAAGACCGCTCGCCCTTCGGGAACGTGGCAGACCCCGGCCGTCACCAGGTCGTGGGGGGCCAGGCCGGTCCGATCGGCACCGTCCACCGTCACGGTGCCCGCCGACGGTTGCAGGAGCCCGGAGCAGGCCCGGAGCAGCGTGGTCTTGCCCGAGCCGTTCGGGCCGAGCAGGGCCACGACGTGACCGGCCGGCACGACGAGGTCGACGCCCCGCAGGACCGTCGTCGCCCCGTACCCCGCGACCAGGCCGCTGACGGCGAGGCTCATGCCACGGCCCCCAGGTAGGCGGCCTGGACGGTGGCCGAACCCTGCGTCTCCTCGGCCGTCCCCTGGAAGATCGGGCGGCCGAAGTCGATCACGTGGAGCCAGGCGCACACCGACATGACCAGTCGCATGTCGTGCTCGACCAGGAGAATCCCGACGCCCCGTTCGCCGACGAGCTGCTCCAGCACACGGCCGAAATCGTCCGTCTCGCTCACGTCGAGCCCCGACGACGGTTCGTCCAGCAGCAACAGCGAAAACCCTCCGGCCACGACGCGGGCCAGCTCCACGAGGCGCCGCTGCCCGGTGGACAGATCGGCGACGGGGACATCGGCCAGGGGGGAGATTCCGCACAGGGCCAGGGCTTCGGCCGCGGCGGCGGCGATCGCCCTCCGATCCCGTCGAGGCTGACGAAGGTGACGCCAGGGGTTGCCACCGGCCATCAGCGCCTCCCGGCCGAGGGCGACGTTCGTGCCGACGGAGGACGACTCGAACAGCTTCATCCGCTGGAACGTCCGGCCGAGTCCGAGCCGGGCGCGCTGCTGCGGAGGGGCGACGGTGATGTCGTGGCCGTCGAGGGACACCATGCCCTCCGACGGACGGGTCAAGCCGGTGCAAGCGTTGAAGGTGGTGGTCTTGCCGGCGCCGTTGGGGCCGATCAGCCCGGTGATCCGACCGCGCGGCACGTCGAGATCGAGGCCGTCGACCGCCACGGCACCGCCGAAGCGCACCGTCAGCCCGCGGACCGCCAGGCCCGCGCCGCGCCCCGCCGGTTCAGGCATGAACGGTCACCTCCGGAGAGGACACGGCGGGTCTCCGCAGCCGGGCGGCCACCGGCGAGTACCGGATCCGTGCCTCGTCGGCCGGGTGGCGCAGCTCGAGCCGGCGGCCGAGCGCGCCGGACCCCACGGACGCCACGAGGGCGGCCAGCCCGAATCCGATCGTGAGGTACTGGGCCATGTTCGGCGAGGAGAAGAAGGACGGCGCCACGACCATGGCCAGCGCCGCGACCACCGGGGCGCGGAGCGGGTGCCGGCCCGCGAGGGCGAGGACGGCGACCCACAGCAGGCTGTTGAACGACACCAGGGCGGTCGGGCTCACGCCTGAGGCCGATACGGATCCGACCACCCCGACGGAGAGGGCGCCGCCCAGGGCGGCCATCGCCGCCGCCAGGCAGAACACGAGGACGAGGGTCACCTGCGGACTGCAGCCGAACGTGGCCAGGGCCACCGGCTCGTCGGCGACGGCGTTGAGGAGCCGCCCGAGCCGTGTGCGGCGGATCACGACCACCAGGGCCAGGGCCAAGGCGGCGAGGGCGGCACAGAGCCAGAAGTACCGGGCGTCGCTGTCGAGGCCGAAGAAGCGGGGCCGGGAACCGAAGCGCTGCCCGAGGTCGCCGAACATGACCGGCCGGGAGTAGACCATCTGCTCCACGAGGACGCCGAACCCCAGCGTGGCCAGCGCCAGGTACAGGCCGGAGACCCGGATGGCCGGCACCGCGACGACCGCCCCCATCGGGACCGCCACGAGGACGGCGCCGAGCACCCCGACCCCCCAGGGGAGGCCGGCGCCGCGGGTGAGGTGGGCGAAGGTGGTCGCGCCGACGGCCACGAACGCGGCGTGGGCCAGAGAGACCTGGCCGGAGATCTCCACCAGCAGGTACAACGAGGCGAAGATCGTGACGAACACCGCGCCCTGGATGAGGACCGGTGCCCGGGAAGGAGCGAGGAACGGAAGGGTGAGGACCGCGGCGAGCGCGCCGAGCACTGCCGCGACCTGAACGGGGAACGGCCACGGCCGCAGCCCCCGGGCCGGGCGGGTGACACCGAAGGTCGGGAACCGCCTCCCCGCCACGAGGAGAACGGCGAACAGCACGAGGAACGAGAGGGACTGGTCGAGGCCCGGCAGCGCGTCGATCAGGGGGACGGCCCCCCGGACGGCGGGGGCCCGGAGCAGGTACTGCCCGACGCCGATGGCCACGCCGCCCCAGAAGGCGAGCCGGAGATTGTCGAAGCGCCCGACGGCCGCCGCCCCGAAGGCCTGGACCACGAGCAGCGTCAGGAGCACCGCGTCGAGCCCCACGGTGGGGGCCAACAGCAAGCCGCTCAGCCCGGCGAACGACGCGCCGAGCATCCAGGACAGCGCCCGGACGCGGGCCGGCACGCCGCCGGCGAGGTCGAGCAGCGCACCGTTGTCGACCACGGCCCGCATCTCGAGCCCGAGCCGCGTCCGGCGGAACAGCACGCCCAACGCCGCCAGCGCCACGGCGGCCAGCCCGATCGTGATGAGCTGGTCGAGACCGACGATGGTTCCCCCGATGTCAAAGGACCGGGTCGGGAGCGGCGTGTCGAACGGGATCGGCACGATGCCGTAGCGCAGCTGTACCGCACCCTGCACGACCAGCAGCACGCCGACGGTGGCGACCACCCGCTGCACGGTCGGGGCCTGGGACAGCCGGGCGGCCATCGCCGCCAACCCGAGCCCGAGCACCGGTGCGGCGACGAAGACCGACAGCACGAAGGCGATCGGCCAGGGGAGGCCCCGCAGGTGGCGGAGGTCGTAGAAGAGGAAGGCGGTCGCCGCCCCCACCGCGCCGTGGGCGAAGTTGAAGATGCCCGATGTCTTGTACGTGAGGACGAGCCCGGTGGCGGCGAGGCCATAGAGGGCGCCGACGACGACCCCGGCGACGATGAAGGGGACGACGCTCATGGCCTGCACACCGGACAGGGCCGGAGTCCCCGCCCGGCGATGGCCTCCGGGGACAGGGCTTCGGCCTCCTTCCCGCCGACGAGGGCGCAGGCCGGGTGGTGCACCAGCGTGCCCGTCGCGAGCGCCACGGGCTGGGAAGCGGTGGCCCCGATCGACGAACCCCCGTCAGGGGCGGGCCCTGCGGTGGTGGTCAGGGCGATGCCGGACAGCCGCCGGCGGCCGGCCACCACCGCCCGGTAGGTGCCGAGGATGTGACCGAGATCGGCGACGATGGCCACGATGGCAGCGAGTGCGGCCAGCTCGAGGCCTCCGACCTGGCGGGCGAGGGCCGCCTCGTTGCGGACGGAGACGTACGCCGCGGCGAGCAGGACGCCCGCCAGGAGATTGGCGGCGGCGGTGGCCAGCGTGAGCCGGCTGTCGACCGGACCCACGGGCCGCCCCTCAGCGGGCCGACTCATCGGCGACGTGCCGGCGGATCTCGTCGATGGTGCGCCACTCGTCCCGGAGATCGGCCGAGATCCAGAGGGTCGCGCCGAGGCCGACCAGCACGACGGCGCCGATTCCGCCGCTCACGACGTAGGGCACCTGGAGCGCCGTCAACGCCTGGTGGCGCACCCCGATCCAGCCCGCGAGGAGGCAGAC
>JAUZEY010000295.1 GCA_030838785.1 Actinomycetota bacterium
AACGGCGGGACCCCCGGCGGTGCCGTGGGTCCCGCCGCCGGATCGGTGTCAGTACTCGCAGTTCACGACCTCGTCGCCGCCCCGCATGAGGCAGTCGTCGAAGTCGTTCCCGCCGTCCATCTTCACGTGACCGCCACCGTTGTGGATGAGGACGTCGTCGCCGGAACCGCCGACGAGGTAGGAGGTCGCCGCCGTGTTGGTGACCTCGAGGGTGTCGTTCCCGCCGTCGCCGACCAGCGTCGCGCTGTGGACGTCATTGGCGGTGATGCTGTCGTCGCCGGTGTCGCCCCGGACGACGGAGTTGCCGCCAGGGCCGGCCGAGATGGAGTCGTTGCCGGCCGCGCCGCAGATGAAGTCGTTGCCCCCGCGGCCGTCGATGGTGTCATCGCCGTCGCTGCCGATGATCGTGTCGTCGCCCCTCGTCCCGTCCAGCACCGCCGGGCCGTACTGACCCGACGCGTCGAGCCAGGTGTGGGTGGCGGGCTGACCGTTGCACAGCCCGCCGATGGCGTGGGCGCCGCCGCTGTTGAGCAGGGCGAGACCCACCATGAACCCGCCGGTGGCGGTCATCGTGGCCAGCCGCCCGGCCGTACGCTTGGTGATTCGCATGATCGTTGTGCCTCCTTGTGGCAATGGTGCTGCGTGAACGTCGCTGGCCGACGGCCGCGACGCGCCCGGTCCGCTTCCTTGAAGGACTCGTGCTCCCCAGCACTGCGAACCGGACATCTCGACATCCGCGTCCCGCCCTCGCCAGGGAGGGGGGCGGAACCGGTGGCGGGGCTGAGAGGGCCCCGCCACCGAGAACGGATCAGTACTCGCAGTTGGAGACCTCGTCGCCGCCCCTGACCAGGCAGTCGTCGAAGTCGTCCCCGCCGTCAGCCTTGACGTGGCCCCCGCCGTCGTGGATGAGGACGTCGTCGCCGGACCCGCCGACGAGGTAGGAGGGCGCCACCGTGTTGGTGACTTCCAGCGTGTCGTTGCCGCCGTCGCCGACCAGCGTCACGCTGTGGACGTTGTCGGCGGTGATGCTGTCATCGCCGCTGTCGCCCCGGACGACGGAGTTGCCGCCGGGACCGACGGCGATGGAGTCGTTGCCGGCCGCCCCGCAGATGGTGTCGTTGCCACCGCGCCCGTCGATGGTGTCGTCGCCGTCGCTGCCGACGATGACGTCGCTCCCCTTGGTGCCGTCGATGACCGCCGGGCCGTACTGGCCGGACGCGTCGAGCCAGGTGTGGCTGGCCGGACGGCCGTTGCACAGTCCGCCGATGGCATGGGCCCCGCCACCGTTCAGGAATGCGAGCCCCACCATGAACCCGCCCGTGGCGGTGGCCATGGCCAACCGCCCCGCTCTCAGTCGATAAATCCGCATGATTTTTGTGCCTCCTTTAGCTTCCGATGTGCAGGACATCGCCGGACATAGTCCGGCTACCAGCCCGATTCACTTCGGACAAACGCGTTCGAAGAAGCCGCAGAGAATCGTGCGACTCGCGCTCCCCAGCACGATGAACCGGACACCTATTGGCGCGAAGATGACCGCGCTCAGGAGTCAAATCTGTGAGGGTTTACAGCCCGAGTTGCCGCTGAGGCTGCGGGCCGAACCCTGCACGGCACACGAGCGCAGGGTTCGAGCCCCAGCGGCAACCCGGGCATCTCACAATTCTCAAGTGCAAAGAACACTTAAGAATTTGCCCCAGTCTTTGTAAGCCTTTATCTGTTATTCCGAAAATCTTTTGGCGAGGCGCTTGCTCGCCTTTCTTTCCCAGCTGATAGAAGGAATAGTGCGTCATACGTCGAATAGAGTCAAGTTTATAGCTGAAATGCTTCTCATACCGGCCGCGAAAAGCGTTCAGCGGAACTGCGGCATCACCCGTTCGGCGAAGCTCCAGGGAGCTGGTGACCTTGTCGGCCCCGTGCTCGGGGTGCCGATCAGGACCGGCGATAGTGTTGCGGCGTGAACAGGCGCGAGGACGGCACGACGTAATGCCGCGTGCGGCCAAACCGACCCGGCTGCCCGGCGGGGGCCTGTCGATGGCCACGGAGCCCGACTGGTTCGTGAAGCAGGGCGACTTCCAGGCGCTGGCCGCCGGCCGGCCGATGCTGTTCTACAGGAGCCTCACCAAGGCCCGGGCGGACTGGGAAGCCGGGTGGAGGGACGTCTTCCTGGCCTCGTTCCCCGGGTCCGTCGACGCCGTCGACGCCGCCCTCGGACTGCCCCCGGAAGAACCGGAAGAACCGGAAGAAGCCGAAGAAGCCGAAGAAGCCGACTAACCCGCCGGCCAGGCCGGGTCGAGCTGGTGGAGGAACTCGGCGCAGCGGGCTTCCTCGTCGGCTTCTCCGATCCGGCCGGCCTGGCGGCGGAGCCCGTCGAGGGCGCGCAGGAACCCGAGGTTCTCGGGGTGGACCGACCGCACGTAGCCGGAACCCCGCCATCCCGCCTGGCGGAGGGTGTCGAGCCCCCGGTGGTAGCCGACCCGGAAGGCGGCGTAGGCCTCGACGTCGTCGCGGGCGTACTGGCCGAGCCGGGCCCAGCCGTCGAGGAACCGGGGGAAGCGGGCCACGACGGCGGAGATGGCCGCCCGTCGGGGCTCGCCGTCGAGGGCCAGCGCGGCGTCGAGGGCGGCTCGGGCGTCGGCCGGCGCCGGCGGCAGCACCGTCTCGGGCAGGCCGCCGGGCGAAAACGAGATCGGGAGGTCGGACATGAGCGGCATTATCGCCGCGCCGGCCCCCGCCGGCCCGCCCGCCGCGGCAACCGGCGTTCTTTCCGGCCACCCGTCCGTCCGAAAAGAACGCCGGATCGGGGGCGGCGCCGGGTGCTCCGTAGACTCCGGGCCGATGATCGATCCGAACACCATCATGCGCGTCGACGGCAAGGTCGCCCTCGTCACCGGGGCCACCCGGGGCATCGGGCGGGCCATTGCCGAGACCCTCGTGGCGGCCGGCGCCGCCGTGTGCGTCACCGCCCGGAAGCAGGAGGAGCTCGACGAGACCGTCCGCACCCTGCGGGCCGCCGGCGGGGAGGCCACCGCCTTCGCCGGCTCGGTCGGCGACCCCGAGGCGGTCGAGGGCGGCGTGGCCCACTGCGTGGCGGAGTTGGGCGGGCTCGACATCCTGGTCAACAATGCCGCCACCAGCCCCTGGTTCGGGCCGGTGGTGAAGGCCGACATGGGCGCCGTGGCCAAGACGTGGCAGACGAACCAGGAGGGCCCGCTGCGCTACATCCAGGCGGCGTGGGGGGCGACGATGGCCGACAAGGGTGGCGCGATCCTCAACGTGGCGTCACTCGGGGGGCTCAAGCCCACGCCGGGCATCGGCGTCTACAACATCTCCAAGGCGGCGCTCCTCCACATGACCCGCCAGCTGGCCATCGAACTGGCCCCGACGGTGCGGGTCAACGCCCTGGCCCCCGGGATCATCAAGACCTCGTTCTCCCGGGCGCTCTACGAGCACGACGAGACCGGCGTGGCCGCCCGTCAGCCGATGGGCCGGCTCGGCACGCCCGACGACGTCGCCGCCGCCGCCCTGTTCCTGGTCTCCGACGCGTCGTCGTGGATGACGGGCGAGGTCATCGTCGTCGACGGCGGGGGCGCCCTCACGTGGCCTTCCTGACGGAGGGGTGGGGCACGAGGACGGCGTTTGCCGTCGAGGGCGCCATGCGCCGGTCGAGGTAGGCGGCGATGGCCTCGAACAGGGCGTCGCCGACCATGGCCCGGAGCTCGACCTCGAGGCTGCGGTAGACGGGCTCCGCACCGGTGAAGGCCTCGGGGGCCTCGGTGCACCACCAGGCGAACTCGTCGCCGCCCGGGCCCCACGCGGAGCGGGAGAACTCCGACAGGGTGGTGGTGACGGTGCCGTCGCTCTCCTCCTTGTCCTCCTTGCGGAGCGGGAGCTGCCAGCACACGTCGGGCTTCGTGGCCATCGGATGGGCGCCCTGGCGCAGGGCCAGCACGTGGAGGGCGCAGCCGGCGCCGGCGGCGAACCCCGGCCGGTTGAGGAACACGCAGGCGCCGTCGACGAGCCGGGTCCGCCACCCGCCCTGGGCCAGGCGGGCCGTGACGCCCCGACGCCGGCCCGGAGCGAGGTACTGCCACTCGTCGGGCCGGAGCTCCTCGGCCGCGGCCAGCACCCGGTCCCGGTCCTCCTCGTCGGTGAAGTGGGCGCCGTAGGAGCAGCAGCCCTGCGCCAGCTCGGGCGTGGGACCGGTGAGCACCCCCTGGCACCCGCAGCCGAACAGGCACTGCCACGGCGACGTCAGCCAGGTGACGTCGACCAGCCAGCGTCGCTTGGGATCGTCTTGATCGGGGAAGGTCGCCCACTCCCGTTCCGGGCCGGTGGCGGTGTCGGGTCGCGGGCTCAGCACGGCAGCGCCGCCAGTTCCCGCCACAGCTCCCCGGCGGCCAGGACGCCCCGCCCGAACTGGTCGAGGTCGAGGCCCTCGTTGGGGGCGTGGATGCGGTCGGAGGAGAGGCCGATGCCGAGGTGGAGCACGGGCGCCGCCAAGACCCGGCCGAGCGCCTCCTCCGGCCCCGACCCGCCGCTGCGGGTGAGGAGCGGCTCGGCGCCCCACACCCGGGTGATCGACCGGGCCAGGGCGGCCACGGCCGGGTGGTCGGTGGGGGTGAGCGCGGGCCCGACGGTGGCCTCGCGGTGGACGTCGAGCCGGATGCCGGCCGGGATCCGTTGCCGGGCCCAGGCTTCGAAGGCGTCGGCCACGGCCTCGGGCGACTGGTCGGCGACGAGGCGGAAGGTCACCTTGAGCCGGGCGGCGGCCGGGACGATGGTCTTCACGCCGTCGCCGCCGTAGCCGCTGTGGAGCCCGGTGACGTCGCAGGTCGGGCGGGCCCACAGCCGTTCCAGCAGCGGCACGCCGGCCTCGCCCTCCAGGCAGCCGACGGAGGCGTCCGCCGCCCACGCCGCCTCGTCGAGAGGGAGGGCGGCGAAGGCGGAGCGCTCGGCCGGGCTCAGCGGCCGGACGGCGTCGTAGAAGCCGGGCAGGGCCACCCGTCCGTCGCGGTCGTGGAGGGCGGCCACCAGCCGGGCGGCCCAGTGAGCGGCGTTGGGCACGGCGCCGCCGAAGACGCCGGAGTGGAGGTCGCGCCCGGCGGTGCGGAGGTGGACGTCGAAGGCCACCAGGCCCCGCATCCCGGTGGAGATCGACGGGACGTCGGCCGCCCACATGCTGGTGTCGGACACGACCACCACGTCGCAGGCCAGTCGCTCCCGCTCGGCCTCGAGGAGCGCTCCGAAGTGGGGGCTGCCGGTCTCCTCCTCGCCTTCCACCAACACCTTCACGTTGACCGGGACGGCGCCGGGGCCGTGCCCGCCGAGGAGGCCCCGGATCGCTTCGAGGTGGCAGAGGACCTGGCCCTTGTCGTCACTGGCGCCGCGGCCGAACAGCCGCCGGCCCCGCACCGTGGGCTCGAACGGCGGCGAGTCCCACTCGTCGAGGGGGTCGACGGGCTGCACGTCGTGGTGGCCGTAGATCAGCGCCGTCAGGGCGCCGTCGGCGTGGAGCCAGTCGCCGTAGACGGCGGGATGTCCGGGGGTGGACAGGACCTCGACGTGCTCGAGGCCGGCGGCGGCCATCCGCTCGGCGCACCACTCGGCCGAGGTGGCGACGTCCCGGTCGTGGACGGGGTGGGCGCCGATCGACGGGATCCGGACCCAGCCGGCCAGGGCGTCGAGCACCGTCGGGCGTTCGGCGGCCAGGAAGTCGGCCAGGACCGGGGTCGTGGCCCCCAGATCGAACATGGGACGTAAGGGTAGGCCGAAGGGTCCGCGACTCTGCGGTCCGGGTCCAATACGCTCCGTGGTACGAGCCTTACGGATCGGGGGCCCCGATGAAGTCGTCCATGCTGCGGATCCTGTGCGGATCCGCCACCGCCGCTTTGCTGGCTGTCGGACCGGTGGCCGGCGCCACCGCCCACGCGATGGCGAACGTACCCCGGCTGACCGCGGCCGGGAGTGATCCCTGCAACGGCGACCCCAACTGCAGTTCGGGCGGTGCGACCGCCCCCAGCGGCGGGCCCTATCAGGGAAGCCAGCCCCCGAACAACGGCCAGCCGAGCAGCCCACCGCCCAGTGGCAGCAGCGGCAGCAGTGGCAGCAGCGGCCAGCCGAGTAGCCCACCGCCGAGCGGCAGCAGCGGCAGCAGCGGCCAACCCAGCAGCCCACCACCGTCCGGCAGCAGCGGCAGCAGCGGCCAACCCAGCAGCCCCCCGCCGTCCGGCAGCAGCTCCGGCCAGACGGGCAGCGGCAGCGGCAGCACCGGTTCCGGCTACGGCTCCGGCGGCAGCGGATCGG